>CAUQZV010000010.1:0-43424 GCA_963522415.1 uncultured Veillonella sp.
AAGAATGTTGGCAGCTACTCTTATATGAGTAGCCCCAACATTTATTATAGAGCCTCTAATATGAATAGAAACAATACAAAACCCCCGACTTTCACAATCATGTGAAAGCCGAGGGCTAATCATTTCGCTATTTAATTATTTGCGTGCCATTGATTTACGTACGTCGAAAGCAACCGCTACAACAATGATTAAACCTTTGATAATCAACTGCCAGTATGGTCCCATACCAACGAATGTTAAACCGTAGTTAATAACTGTAAAGATCAACACACCTGCGATGATACCAGGTACAGTACCGATACCTCCAGTGATAGATACACCGCCTACAACAGATGCAGCGATAGCATCTAATTCGTACATGTTACCATAGTTATTAGTAGCGCCACCAGTACGTGCTGCTTCCAAGATACCACCTACGCCATACAACGCACCAGCAATAACGTAGATAATCACTAATGTTACTGCTACATTGATACCAGATACCACAGCTGCTTGTGGATTACCGCCGATGGCAAACATATTTTTACCAAGAATCGTTTTATTATATACTACATACATAATTAAAGAAATCACAGCAGCAATAATAACGATATATGGAATCGTCATAAATCCTAGGTCTAAAGAACCAGTACCAATTTGTGTAAACTCAGGACGTAAACCTCCGATTGGTTGAGAGTTATTTGGTTCCATATCGAAATACAAGGAACAAATACCATAGGTAATAACCATTGTACCAAGTGTGGAAATAAATGGTACAATCTTTAAATACGCTACGATGACACCAGATACTAAACCGATGATAGCACCCACTACGACAGCAATTAGGATTGGCAAAATCAATGGTAACTCTGGCAAATGTTCAAAGAATGGACGTGGATAATCTGGCAACTGTGTTAAAGATGCAGATACAACCGCTGTCAAACCTACTACACGCCCTGCGGATAAGTCACAACCGGCAGTAATTAAAATCATAGCAGAACCTAATGCAATGATAATACGTGGAGAAGACTGAATTAAAATGTCACGAAAGCTTGTGACGGATAAAAAGTTTGGGCTATACATAGAAATAGCCGCTACTAGTACTACTAGTACTAAATAGATAATATTTTGGGAAAGAAACTTTCCTAACTTACCTTGGCTCATACGATACCTCCTAGACTAAACCAGCCGTAGCTAGTTCCATTATTTTTTCTTCTGTCGCTTCATGAGCATCTAAAATCCCGCTCATATAACCATTACTCATTACCATGACACGGTCACTCATACCTAATAACTCTGGCATTTCTGAGGAAATCATAATAATACTTTTTCCCGCGCTAGCTAGTTCATTGATAATTGAGTAAATCTCATATTTAGCACCTACGTCAATGCCTCGTGTTGGCTCATCTAACAATAGGATTTCTGGATTTGTATTTAACCACCGAGCAATCAATACTTTTTGTTGATTACCACCAGAAAGACTCTGAATTTTCGTCTCAGTAGAAGGTGTTTTCACTCGTAAAGAAGCAACTCCTTCTTTTGTATCATCTAAGCGTTTTACATCATTTAATATTTTAAACTTATTTTCATATTTAGGTAATGCTGCCATTGTTGTATTATCTACAATAGTAAGCATTGGGAAAATCCCTGTCGCACGTCTTTCTTCTGTAAGCAATGCCATACCTAATTTTTTAGCATCTCTCGGATGACGAATACGTACTTCTTTATCATGCATATAAATCTTACCAGATTCAATGCCTCGAAGACCAAATAAAGCCTCAATAACCTCTGTACGCTGCGCACCTACCAATCCACCAACACCAAGCACCTCTCCTTTACGCAAGGAAAAGCTCACATTTTTGAAGGAGTGTGGATTTACAGATGTTAAGTTTTCTACACGTAATACTTCTTCTGTTGGAGTATTTGTTTTCTCTGGGAATAACTGTGTCATTTCACGACCTACCATTCGTTGAATAATTAGGTCTGTAGTTAATTCATCCGCATGCCAAGTGCCTATATATTGACCATCACGCATAATCGTTACTTCATCAGATATGCGTAGGATTTCTTCCATCTTATGAGAAATATAAATGATTGCAACTCCTTTTTTACGTAAGGAGTTAATAATTTTAAATAGATGTTCTACTTCATCACTGGTAAGAGAAGAAGTCGGCTCATCCATAACGATAATTCGTGCTTGATGCGAAACTGCTTTAGCAATCTCAATATTTTGTAATTTAGATACTGATAAATCACCAGCTAATTGTTCAGGATCGATATCTACGTCGATTTCATTAAACAATGCCAATGTATCTTCCTTCATTTTTTTATGATCCACAAATGTGAAAGGACCTATTTTCTTTGTTGGAAAGCGACCTAACCATAGGTTTTCCATTACATTACGTTGCAATACTGGGTATAGCTCTTGATGAATCATGGAAATTCCAAGTCCAAGAGCTTTCCGAGAATCCGTCATTTCTACAACTTCATCATCGATGACAATATCACCTTGATCTGGCTTATAAATACCGAACAGGCATTTCATAAGAGTAGACTTTCCAGCGCCATTTTCTCCCATTAGAGCATGTACGGTGCCTGGTCGGACTTTGAAAGTGACATTATCCAAGGCCTTTACGCCAGGAAATTCCTTCGTAATTTGGCGCATTTCTAATATGTACTCGCCCATACATTTTCCTCCTATTAATCAGACAATAAAGGGGGCGAATGCCCCCTTACTGCATTTTCCTATCTGTCACCTAAAATTTTATCCGCATTTTCTTTTGTTACGATTTCATAAGGTATCCAAATATATTTACCATCAACAATTTCAAAGCCTACATTGTCTTTATTAGGTGTTTCACCTTTTGCTAATACATAAGAAAGATTAAATACAGCTTGACCTTGTTTTTTAGCATTATTTAATACTGTTCCAAGTAAAGTGCCGTCTTTTAATGCTTGTACTGCAGGAGTTGTTGCATCTACACCTACTACTGGAATGTATTTACCATTTGTAAAGTAACCAGCTGCTTTCAACGCTTCAATAGCACCTAATGCCATATCATCATTATTACTGATTACAGCATCAATTTTGTCGCCATAACGACTTAAGAAGGCTGCCATTTTTTCTTGGCCTTTAACACGATCCCACATACCTGTATCGCTTGCTAATTCTTCTACTTTCATTCCTTCTTTTTTAAGGGCTTCCACAGAGTATTGTGTACGAAGTACAGCATCTTGGTGGCCTGGTTCGCCAGTAATCATAACATAATGGATAACTCCATCATTACTATGGTATGCTTCAGGATGTTTTTTGAAGTAATCTGCTAAGATTTTACCTTGCATTTCACCGCTTTGTTCAGCTTTTGCACCTACATAATATACTTTATCCCATTTTGCCATATCTTCTTTTAATGGCTCACGGTTCAAGAATACCAATGGAATATTAGCTGCTTTTGCTTTGTCAATGATAACGCCTGCTGCTGTACGGTCAACTACGTTAACGCCGATTGCTTTATATTTCTTATTGATGAATAAGTCAATCTTTTCATTTTGTGTTGGTTGAGAGTTTTGGCTATCAACAATGTCCACTTTAGCTTTGTCTTTAGCAGCTTTATCAATTTCTGCACGTACGCCACTCATGAAAGTGTCATCAAATTTGTAAATAGCAACCCCTACTTGAGGTTTGTCACCGCTAGCTCCTTGATCGCTACCGCAACCACCTAACACAAGTGCACCTACTGCTGCTGATGCAAGCAACGCTGCTTTCCAAGATCGTTTCATAATAATATCCTCCTTTTAGATATCCTATATACCCATAAGACTAGATTATCTAGTCGTGGTACCTACCGTAACCAAGCTTCTTCAGCTCGTTTTGCGCTGACAATATCAATCATTCCTAATAAGGTGTAATACGAACCATTGCCAGAGTATTCTATATTAATTGAATGTGTTTTATATGAGTTCCGTTCTAATACACGTCGTAAAATAGGGTCCATAACACCTACTGCATTACCCATAGCACTGCTTAAAATAATTCGCTCTGGATTAAATAAGTTCGCTATGTTAGCTAAGGCAATTCCCAAATAATGCCCTACTTGTGACAATGCTTCTAAGCAAACTTCATCTCCTTCTACTGCGGCTTCATAAATCGGCTCTACTCGAAATGCTTTGTTAATCACTAGTGGATTATCTTGTACCGATGTATATCGACCTTTTTCCATTTGTTCTAACACATAGGCATGAATTGATGTTTCTGAAGCAATATCTTCTAATCGCACTTCATTGCCATCTTCATCTAATCGAATCACACCGTATCCAATTTCACCAGCACTATCATTAAATCCGCGATAGAGTTCTCCATGATAAATTAAGGATATGCCCAGTCCGTAACTAAACTTCAGGACAATTAAATTATCCATTTCTTTACCACTACCATAATAATATTCGCCCGTTGATAGACAACGAACATCATTTTCTACATATACAGGCACATGAAATCGTTCTTCCAAGATATATTTAAAAGGTATATTATTCCACTTGCCATTTGGCGAATAAATGGAAATTCCTTTACTAGAGTCTACAGGCCCTCTTAACACTAAGCCTATGCTCTTAATCTGATAATCCATTTTAAAGATATCTTGAATACCACGATACATATGCTGCATAATCTCATCAGCACTACAACCTATGATTGTAGTTTCAGACTGATGCAAAATTTGCCGCCCCACTGTAACCACATAATACACAATGGTATGTGTCCTTACGTGCACAATCAGGTAGGTCTCTAAATCATGATTAAAGTCCAACAACATCGATGGTCGCCCTAACGCCGATCGTTCTTGACGATCCTCATAAACTAATCCTTTACGAATTAAGTTAGTACAGATATTAGTAACTGTGGGAGGGGTAATCTTTGTTTGTCTTGCAATCAACGCCTTGGATACGGGACCATGGCGTCTGATGTAATTCAAAATAATTTCATCATTGCTTATTTGTGGCTTTATCATGATTCTATCTCCTTTACAGCGAATACACCCCGTCACCAATATCAGCAATATAAAGACTAGGGGTAACACCTATTTGTTTCTCGTACTCTTCCGGAATAGCTCTCATAAAAGCCTCAATATGCTCATCTTTTACAAGGGCAATCGCACAACCGCCAAAACCTGCACCTGTCATACGGGATGCAATACATCCTTCTTGAGATCGTGCTAAATCAACAATCGTATCTAATTCTTTACCTGTTACTTCAAAATCAACCTGTAAGGATCTATGCGATTCATTCAAGCAATGAGCAATGCCTGTTAAGTCGGCATTTTCCAAAGCTTTCATGAAATCTAATACCCGTAAATTTTCAGTGATGACATGGCGAGCTCTACGCATCAACACATCATCAGAAATAAATTCCAAATCATCCAATGTAGCCAATGCCAAGCCAGAGATATCCTTATGTTTGCGGATAATTTCATGAGCTGCATCGCACTGACCTTTACGTTCGTTAAATTTGGAGTCCACAAGACCTCTTTGTTTATTTGTATTCATGATGACAAGGGTATGTCCATGCCAATTTAATGGAACTAGTTTTCGCTCCATTTTTGTGCAATCTAACAGGACACCATGGCCTTCTTTACCGTGTGCAATCGCATACATATCCATAATGCCAACTTTTACACCTACAAAATGGTACTCCACATGCATGGCCATTTTTGCCAGTTCCGTGCGATCAATTGGGGTTAATCCCAACTCTGAAAGCAACATATAACCAGTTAAATCTAGCATACATGCAGAAGAGGACAAACCTGCACCTGCTGGTAAGTTACCATTGAAATAAATATCCATACCTGGCACTGTATGACCTTTGTCTTTTAAGAACTGAATCACGCCTAATGGATAGTTGGCCCAGTCGTGCTCTAAGTTGTATTGCAATGGTTCATTTACATCAACCACTACAGTTTTTTCCATATTATCAGAGTGTAAACGTACCTTGCTATCTTCACGTAAACGGATGGCCCCGTAAATGCCCACTTTCAATGCCGCTGGGAACACATGACCACCATTATAGTCTTGATGCTCGCCAATCACATTGACACGACCTGGAGCAAAATAACAATGCACATCTCCTGAACCCTCCCCAAAGAAGGACAGAAAACGCTGTTGTAATTCTTCTTTATTCATTTTCTTGTTCAACCTCACTATATAGTTTGCGCAACTCTGGTGCTGTTTCTTCTACGGCACTCGTATTCGCTGCTGCCCATGCCCCCATTTCAGAGGATGCATAGTATTTAATTTTATTCGCTTCTCTGAAAGGAGGATAGAATTGAATATTAAAGTGATAATATTCTTCATGTCCTTCATATTCAGGGCTATTTACAGGGTTTTGATGATACACCATCATATACGGGAATGGCATATCGAATAAACGATCGAAGGCTGCCGTTAATGTTTTTAACATATGCGCCAAATCTTTGGTTTCTTTTTCAGTGCAATCTGTAATGTAATTCATATGGCGTTTTGGCACTACAAATACACCATATGGATAATCTGTAAAGAATGGAATATAGGCTAAGAAAGAGTCATTTTCTCCCACAATGCGGGCATCTTTTTCTTTCTCTACTTGATTCATTTTACAGAATAAGCATTCACCATGTTCATGGTGATGATCTTTAGCACTCTCTAACTCCACTTGTAATTTTTGTGGGACAAACGAGTATCCATATAATTGACCATGTGGATGTGGCATCGTAACACCTACCGCTTCGCCTTTATTTTCAAAAGGATAGATGTATTTGATTTTTTCATCCTTTGCTAATTCGTTATGACGCTCTTTAATAAGGTTTAGCAATTTAACAATATGATCTTCCGATAATTCGTAAAATTTAGCAGTATGCTCTGGAGAATATAAGATAACTTCACATTTTCCATAGTTTTCTTGACTTTTGTAAAAGTCATTACCATCCTCATAAGGAGCCTCTGGCATTTGTGTTAAGGCTGGAAAATCATTATCATACTTCAACACATCATAGTCCACTGGGACTTTTTTGTTAATACCTGGGCAAAATGGGCACCAATCCTTTGGCATCGTTGGGCGTGCTTTACGGTTTGAAGCGACCATTGTCCAAGTCCGCAATAAAGGATTCCATCGTAATTCCGACATGGAATACCTCCAATCTATAGCTATATCATGTTAATAAATAAAGATAATTTCTTATATAGCTCTATTCTTTCATATTTTAACATTTTTTTCAATACTTAATTAAATAATAAGTTATATGATTTACTCATAATCTGATGAGCAGCATGATTTTTATCACAATTTTTCCTTATTAGATACAAAACCGGTACCACATCCCCCTTCTCTCACTGCATTCTGAATGTTCGTTCAGGGGCATATGGCACCGGTTTCTTATTACTTTGGTATCGATTTGTATAAAATTCTAGTGATCCATAGATTATGTGTACATCATATGGTGGCTTATTCAAAGGAGCGAGGGGCGATAGCCAATGTAGTGTATTTGCTATTATCTTTTCTTGTAAAAATAGTTAGTACTTAGCTCCGATTTATTTTCCTTATAGAATAAGCCTCGTCCTTTCTATATCTATAATCTTTTTCATATATCATACAAAGTACTTTTATTTCTTATGTTCTTCCTATTCTTATAGGTATACAAATATACATTATTACCAGTATGACTAAATGTAATAGGCATATTACATGCTCTACCCATGAGTATATACATATTAATTACTTCTAACTCATAAAGAGCTATTGTATATACTAATATCCATTAACAGGTAATACTCTTTTCTCGTCTACATTATCCCTAGTAGATACTACAACTCACTAGAAGAATGCATCCTGTGTGCCGCTTTGTTTGACTTCCATTTGGGCACGTCGTTCGTCGGTAATAAAGGAGTCTGGTTTCATATTGATCAAGTGTAACAAACCTCGCATAGAGTCCACGCCTTTTTCTTTAGCTGCTGCAATGGCTACTTTAGCACATACTTCAGAGTCGTCCAAAGCATTATGATGGTTAAATTTGATACCTAAAAATCCACCTAATGTATTTAAACGGTGATTCACCAAATCAGGCCATACTTTTCGGGTAATACGGACGGTGCAAGTATACTCTAGATCAGGCCATTCTATATTGTAATGATCCAAGGTAGCACGTAATACATCCATATCAAATTTTGCATTGTGGGCTACTAATAGTTTTCCTTTTAAATGATTATTGTATATGGCTGGCCACAACTGATCAAAAGTAGGCTTATTTAATACTTCTTCAGGTTGGATACCATGGATACCAATAAACTCTTGGTTAAACTGCATCACTGGGGGCTTAATTAAGCTATAGCCACGTTTTGTAATGCGACCATCTTCCACAGTTACTACCGCTAAAGAAATAGCACTATTCTTACTTTCATTAGCCGTTTCAAAATCTAAGGCCACAAAATTTAACATATATCCTCCTTGCGCAAAGGTTTTAAATCTGCGATTACATCAAGAAAAAGCAGATGCATGATAGCATCTGCTCTTATTATATAGTATTTTCAATGAAAGTAAAATCGATTATTGAATCGCTTTCTCGAACACGGTTTTGATTAAAGCTTTTGTTTGTTCGTAGCTTTCACCTGGTTGTGCTTCGTATTGTTTGTCCAAATCAAACCATAAGTTTGGATAATATTCGTATGGATGTGTTTTGAACAATTCCACAGCATCTTGATCTTCCACCCAGTTAATTTTGATATCTTTAAAAGCAGGGTTTTCTGCTTGCAATTCTTCAATAGCACGGAACGCGTTAGCGCAATATGGACAATGATGTAAATGGAAACCTAAAATTTCTTTCATGGTATACTCCTTTCATATAATCGATGTATTATATCGAATTTATTCAATTATAAGACTAGTATACCACAAGGAAATTTATGTTACAACTATAAACCTGCTTGATATGTTAACACCGTTACCCATGATGTGTGAACCCAGCTAGGTACATCAAATGTAGTGTGTAACATAATAGCTAAAAATATAGCTCCTGTAATAATTGTAGTAGCAGTACTGCTTAACATCGCATCAATTCGTTCTAACATAAGAACACATCCTCTCTTATTTCTAATCTATATACAATCGATAGATTCCATAGCTATACAAGCTAACAATGGAGTCTTTCAATGTACCATTCTATAATATATCTGCATATACAAAGATATGAAACACTTTGTAACTTATGATATACTATTAGTATAGTGAAATTGAGAGATTTTACAAGAATCACTTTTTCTGTTTTGTTATTTACGAAACATATACAGAAAAGTATCCAATATTGAACAAGTATCTCATTTTGTCTGATTCATAACAGTAAGGAGGCCCTATGGACAAACGACAAGTGAAAACTAGAAAAGCGATTTTCGATGCCTTTGTAAGGCTCTTAGAACATAAAAATTATAACTCTATCATTGTGCAAGATATTATCGATGAGGCTCTCATCGGTCGCAGCACATTTTACGCTCATTTTGAAACAAAAGAGGATTTATTAGAGGCTCTATGTCAAGAATTGTTCTCGCATATTATCGATACGGCTTCGGACTTTTCCCATGCTCATGGCTTATATAAAAACAGTCACATCAAGGAAGCCATCTTCCTTCACATCTTGCAGCATTTAGAAGATAACGACAACAACATTTTAGGTCTTCTTTCCTGTGAAAGTAACGAACTTTTCCTTCGTCACTTCAAAAACAGTTTGAAAGAACTCATCCAAAGTCACTTCTTAAACAATCAAACTTGTCCTCACAATAACATCCCTCATGATTTTATTTCTAATCACATTGCGGGATCTTTTGTGGAAATGGTACTGTGGTGGTTAGAAAATAATCGCCAATACTCCATCGAAGATATGTCACGATACTTTTACCACATTACAGAGCCATTGATCTTAGAGCATCAACATTAATACAATCAACAAGGCGCTACCCGGACCAACTGGTCAAGGTAGCGCCTTGTTATATTTGCCTCGGCTATATAGCTTATCTATCATCAAGATATTCTGAATTGAATTGTATATCCTAATTATCATCGCAAAATATTTAACCCCTATCAATTACGATATTTTACAAATATAGTAATCTCTAGTATCCATATACTATGCAGCTATAGAAAACCGTTTTTTTGCCAAGGGCAAAAACATCACTAAAATAATAGATTCTAATAGGTATGTAAGCACATAGGTCATCCACACACCGTCATTACCGAATGGAGGGATGAGCAATTCTTGCATACCTACAAAGAACACCACTGCAATGAACATCATGTTTCGGATGGATGCGGTTTGACCGATGCCATTGTACATACCGTACAGTAGTAAGCCCACGGCTGCACAAATAGGATAGAAGAGCAAATAATGAGAGTATTCCATAGCCATCGTATAAATCGCTGGTACCGAAGTCATGACCATAATTACATCATTTCGGAATAGACCTAATACAACTTCTACTATCACGACAAATACAGCTAAGCAGACTAAGGAAATTTTCAACGTATCTTTCCACAGTACCAAGTCTCGTTTTCCAAAGGCTTTTCCTGTAAATACGCTGACTCCGTTAGCTTGTCCATCTGTAAAGTATGCCATGATAAAGATAATCTCTAAAATCACCGCATTTGTGGCTAATACATCACTGCCCATAGCACTGCCTGCTTTGGCAAATAGATTATTAATAGTCAGCAAGCACAAAGTACGTAGCATAAGGTCCGTGTTGACTTTCATAATGGATAGAAATGGTTGCACCTGTTTCAACGTAGCCCATATCTGTTGTGTTAGATCTAATCGCTCACGCACTAAATACATAGTCCCTAGTCCGACTAAGGACGCATAGATTTGGGAAATCAAGGAGGCCCACGCCACACCTTTTACACCAAAATCAAAGCCAAACACAAAGAGGAAGGACAAAGCAATATTCAGCAAGTTCATGGAGATTTGCATAATCATCGTAGCACGAATCATCATCTGCCCCATGAGCCATCCTAAGGTGACATAATTGACCAATACGAAAGGAGCCCCCCAGATTAAGATATCTGTGTATTCCGCCATCAAAGCGATCACCTCTGGATCTGGATGCATAAAGCTTGCATAGTACTCAAAAATCCATGGATACCCAATGATAAAGGCGGTGCTAATCAGTAAAGCAATGATAAGCGGTCGGAAGAAACTTAAGGATGTCCTTTCCTTCGATTGCGCCCCCAAAGCCTGTGCAGAAAATACTGTCGTTGCCACACGCAAGAAACCAAAGAGCCAATACATATTATTAAATAAGATAACTCCTAGGGCTACAGCCGCGATGTACATAGCATTATCCATATGTCCCATAATCGCAGTATTTACAGCCCCCAATAAAGGCTGGGTCACAGTAGAAATCATAAATGGAATTGTCACTTTTAAATAGTCTTTGTAGGTCAATCGTTCTTCCATCTTACCCTCACAAAAAAAGAGGAGCCCCTGAGGTGCTCCTCTTGAAACATTTTCATACACCATTTGATACAAACATTGTATCAAAGTTTGTTCATATAACACAAATATATCTTATTCATACAATTTATGTTACGTTGCAAAACAATATATTCAGCTATTGAAAAATAAAACTACAAACCGATTAGCAATCTAAGTTATAGACAGCACTTAATAATTGTTTTGTATACGGATGCTGTGCCTCTGCTAAAGCATCTCCATTGAGGCGTTCCACTACTTCCCCTTTATACATAACCACAACTTTGTGGCAAAATAAATGGACTAATGCCAAGTCATGACAAATAAATAAGTAGGTAATGCCTTTTTCTTTTTGTAAACGCACTAATAACTCAATAATTGTATCTTGTACAGATACGTCCAGAGCACTCGTCGCTTCATCACAAACAATAATTTCTGGTTCCAACGCCAAGGCTCTCGCGATAGCCACACGTTGACGTTGACCGCCACTCATGTTATTTGGATAGCGGCCAGCAAAATCTTCAGGTAAATCAACCATTTGTAAAAGTTCACGAGCTTTTGCATCCACATCATCTTTGTTAATCAATCCAAAGTTGCGTAACGGTTCACAAATGATATCTCGCACTTTCATCTTCGGATTGAAAGCCGCTGTAGGATCTTGGAATACCATTTGAATATGACGATAATTTTGGCGCTTTTCTTCACCTTTCAATTTCGTAATATCTTTCCCACGGAAGATAACAGCTCCAGACGTAGGTTCATGCATGTTCATGATCGTTTTCACCAAAGTGGACTTACCACAACCAGACTCACCTACGATGGCTAAGGTTTCTCCCCGCTCCACATCAATGGAAATACCATTACAAGCACGCAACGTAGAACCGTCAGCGAGAGGAAATTCTTTCACAATATCTTGAATTTGCATAATAATATCAGACATAGCGTTTTCCTCCGATTTCCGGC
This sequence comes from uncultured Veillonella sp., assembly GCA_963522415.1. GTDB lineage: Bacteria > Bacillota > Negativicutes > Veillonellales > Veillonellaceae > F0422. Next base: position 12,420 of record CAUQZV010000010.1, read on the forward strand.
ACTGCATTGAGCAATTGCTTCGTATAGTCCGCTTGTGGATTGCGGATAACCTCTTCCACTGGACCATATTCCACGACAGAGCCTTGTTTCATGACCACAATTTTGTCAGACATATGCGCTGCTACACCAATATTGTGTGTTACGATAATCATAGATGTTTTCTTTTCACGGTTAATGCGCAATAACTCTTCTACAATTTGTGCCTGTGTTGTTACATCAAGAGCTGACGTTGGTTCATCCCCCAATAATAATTTTGGAGAGAATGTAATCGCCATGGCGATGCCTACACGTTGACGCATACCGCCACTGAGTTCAAAAGGATAAGCCTTCATGATTGCTTCAGGATGTGGCAAATTGGTGAGCGCTAACATTTCAATAGCTTTTGCCTCTGCCTCTTGTTTAGACATAGTGCTATGTAATTGAATGAACTCTACAAATTGCTTCCCGATAGTTTGGATAGGATTCATCATATTTCCGCTATCTTGGAAGATCATAGCAATATGATTCCCTCGTAGATCTAACCAATCTTTTGTAGAAAAGGACAGTAAGTCTTTTCCATCAAACGTAATACTTCCCTCTGATACACGACCTGTATTCGGCAATACACCTAATAGGGCACGAATGACCGTTGTCTTTCCACTGCCAGATTCTCCTACGATGGAAACAATCTCTCCTTCTGCCAAATCCAAGTTAACCCCTGCAATAGTAGGGCTTGGATTATTGCCATAGGTAACAGCTAAATTTTTAATACTAAGTAACATAACTATCCTTTCTGCCTATTTTTGTAACTACCGTACTAAAAGTTACTATTTCATATATACAACAAGGGGAGGCTAAGTGCCTCCCGATTGTTGCGGACATCTGCAAAGGATTATTTTGCTGGTTTTACGTCTTTAGTCAACCAGTAGTAGTCTGTTGGATACATTACTACATTTGTTAACCAAGTGTTATTAACGATATTTGTTTTAGGGTACCCTAAGAACAATGCAGCACCATCATTCAATAAGATTTGTTGTGCTTCAATAATTAAGCTTTGACGTTTAGATTTATCGAATTCAACAGCTAATTGATCCATGATTGCATCGAATTTAGGATTGCTGTAACCAGAACCATTTTGAGGGTTTTCACCGTTCAAGTTAGTTTTCCAGTACCATTTCAAGAAGATTTCAGGGTCACCAGTGTTAGCTGTTACGATGTTGGAGATCAACAAGTCATAGTCGCCATCGATACCCATTTTGTCGACTAAGTTATAGTCAACAGATTCGATATTCACTTTGATACCGATTTTTTTCATGTCCGATTGTACTGCTTCTGCATAGATAGGAAGCTCTTGACGACTGTTGTATACTACGAAGCGAACTTCTAAGTTTTTACCGTCTTTATCGACGAAACCATCACCATTTGTATCCTTCCAACCTGCTTCTGCTAACAATTGTTTGGAACGTTCCGGATTGTATGCGTTAGGGTCTTTCAAACCATCAAAACCATAATCTAAGCTTGGTGGAATTGGAGCTTTACCTGGAATGAATGTGCCTTTTAACAATACTTTGTTATAGGATTCACGGTCAGTACCACTAATGAAAGCAGCACGAACTTTTTCGTCACCTAATACACCTTTTTGGTTGATACGAGCTAATACAGTACGTAAGGACGCGATTTCATCTACTTTGAATTTGCTGTCATTACGCAAAGATTCAAGATCACCAGCACCAATGTTAACAGCGAAGTCTACGTCACCGTTTTGTAATGCCAACGCACGAGTTGTAGGATCATCGATAGATGGGATTTCTACAGTTTTAAAAGGAACTTCCCCATCCCAGTAGTTTTCATTCGCTTCTACAACTGCTTTTTCTTTCGTGAAAGATTTCACTTTGTACGGGCCAGTACCGATAGGGCCTTCTTTTGCGAAGTCACGGCCAGCTTTTTCAGCAGCAACATCTACGATGATGAATAATGGGTCAGCTAAGAAACCAGGTACATTTGGATACGCTTTATCAGTAGTGATGATCAAATTTTGACCTTCTGCTTTGATATCTGTGTATTTGAAGAATGTAGCGGCACGTTTATTTTTTTCAAACGCACGCTCAATCGATGCTTTTACCGCTTCCGCCGTTACCTTGTTGCCATTGGAGAATTTCGCTTTATCATTAATTTTGAAAGTCCAAGTCAATTTATCTGCAGATACAGACCAACTTTCCGCCAACCATGGTTGTGTGTTCATCTTTTCGTCGAATTTAGCTAATGTTTCGCCAATACCGTAACGCATAACTACCCAACCGAAGTAGTTTTGTGTTGGCTCCAATGTGTCTGCGAAGTTTGTAACACCAAATTTTACTACACTTTTGTCAGCTGGTGCCGCATTGTCGCTACTGCAACCTGCAATCACACCTAATGCCGCTACTACCACAACACCAAATGTAGCATTACGAAGCCATTTTTTCCAACTTTGTTTCATCTTAAGTTCCTTTCTACAAAACTTACTACTAACACATTAATGTGAATCTGTACTACGTGGATCTAAAATATCCCGCAGCGAATCGCCCCATAAATTGAAGATGGTAACCACAATGAAAATGGCCATCCCTGGATATAGCATCAATTCTGGAGACGATAAAATATATTGACGGTTCTCATTCAGCATTAAGCCCCATTCTGGCGTTGGCGGCTGTGCACCAAATCCCAAGAAGGAAAGTCCCGCAATTTCCATCATCATAGTCCCAATGTCCATCGCCCCTGTGATAACAATCAAAGGCAATACATTCGGTAAAATATGGCGCCATAAAATGGCCAATTGTTTTGTCCCATTCACTCTAGCTGCCGCAATAAAATCGTTATGACGAAGTTTAATGACCGCTGACCGAATCAATCGCGCATACTTCGCCCAGCTCACCACCACAAGAGCCAAGATCGCATTGATAGCGCTACCACCCAAGATGCCGGCAATGGCAATGGCCAGTACCACCCCTGGGAAGGATAACATAATGTCTGTAAAGCGCATCAATACCAGCTCTACTTTACCTCCAAAGAATCCAGACAAAATCCCTACCACTGTACCAACAACAGCGGTTAAGATAACAAGGATGATCGTCATGAATAAGGAAGTTTGTGTGCCGTAAATGATACGAGAAAACGTATCACGTCCCAATTTATCAGTACCCATCAGATGATCTGCAGAGGGCTTTAAGAAAGCTTTTGACATATCTGCATGAAAGGCATCATGTGGTGTGATATAGGGAGCAAATATAGCAATTCCTACTACAATAGCCACTAAGAGGGAGTAGAAAGAAAAGCGCTTGTGTTGCAAAATAAATTCTTTCATCTTATCCCCTCGCTTTCAATCGTGGATCTAATATAGAGTAGGACAGGTCTACCAAGAAGTTGATAGCTGTATAAATGAGGGCTACCCACAATACAAAGCCCTCGATGAGTGGATAGTCACGCATGGCAATGGCATAGACCGCCATTTTACCCATCCCCGGCCAAGAGAAGACGATTTCGATAACCGCAGCCCCTGCCAAGAGCCAACCAATACCTATACCCATAACCGTAATCAATGGTAATAAAGCATTTGGTAAGACATGTTTCCATAAAATTTGAGATTCACTCATGCCACGGGCACGAGCCCCCATCACATAGTCTTGATGCAACTCCTCAATAATCACAGTCCGTACTTGACGTGTGAATTTAGCTGCCATTACAAAAGATAATGTAATCGCTGGCAAAATTAAAGCTTTAAAGCTAATCGCAGACGTAGCAATCGGTACCCAATGTAATTTCAATCCGAAGATGTACAGTAAAAGCATACCTAACCAGAAGCTTGGCATTGACACATTCACAAAAGAAAAGAATCGAATGATAAAGTCTGGCAGTTTATTCGCTTTTACCGCCGAATAAATCCCCATGGGTATAGAAATAAGAACATTTAGCGTAAAGGCAGACACTGCTAATAAGGCTGTTCCGCCCAAGCCTTCTAATAATTTGTCGGTCACTGGTTTTTTCCCTGAATAGGAGGTTCCTAAATCACCTTGTACGGCACCTGCTACCCAGCGCACATACTGTTCCATGAATGGACGATCTAAGCCCATTTCTTTTCGTGTAGCATCAATCATTTCCTGTGACACAATGGTGTCCCCTGCTTCCAATACCATCAAAGCTGGATCCCCAGGAGCAATGTAGGTCAAGCAAAATGTCAAAAATGTAACCCCAATTAATGTGACTAGCAATTGTGACACCTTACTTAATATGGTTTTCAATCATCCACATCCTTTCCTTAATGTTAGTGAGCATACATTGATGTAATTAATACATACAAAAAAAAGAAAAACCACCCTTTGGGTGGATCTACATTAAGTTAGCAAGGGCTATAGTTTAGACAATCTTGCTCCATCTTGCCCATAACCCTATACAACTTTTAGCAATATCTTCCCCAAAATATTCTTCCCTTATTTAAGGCATTCATAGTCAATATCTACGCCCAACTATATTATAGATATTACATAAATATGTTAATTTCTTTTATCAAAATTGTCAAATGACTAATGTGAATATTGCAAGACATGGAATGCATGCTTGTTTGAAAGTGTACATTTATAGGTATTTATCTGTGATTTATATCATTTTCAATCATTATTTTTACACAAATTGAAAAATATCTATATAGTAATTTTATTCACTTTGTATAATATTCATGATTTTCAAAGGTAGATATAAAAAACTTTCATAGTTAACCTGAATAGCGACACAAAAAACACCTAAAAGGTTAGCCCCTTAGGTGTGTTATATTGTATTATGCAATTAAAAGAAATCATTTTTCCAAAGCCAATAGCCTGCCAGCGCTGCAAAGCTTATGCCAATACCAATCACATACTCAAAGCCATATTCCATATCAGCAAATGGCACCGGTACATTGATACCCCACAAGCTAAAGATTGCCGTTGGTACCGCTAGCATAATTGTCATAGCTGCCAATAATTTCATAACTAAGTTTAAATTGTTAGAAATAATTGATGTAAAGGCATTCATCATATTCATCAAAATATTAGAATACATTTCAACCATTTCCACAGCCTGCTTGTTCTCAATGATTACATCTTCTAATAGATCTTCATCTTCTTCATAGATTTTCAACAAATAACGCACATCATCATGACGACGAATGCGCAAAATCCGTTCCATTACCGTTCCATTACCACGCAGTGCAGAGGTAAAATAGGTCATGGATTTTTGTAATTCCAACAATTGGAACAAATCTTTATTCCGTGTCGTATGTCGTAATGTTTTTTCAATGTCATCCGTACGGCGGTCGATTTGTTGTAAGTATCGCAAATATAGTACCGCTGTGCGATACATGATTTGGAACAGAAATCTTGTCTTTTTAAAAGTATAGAAGGTTGGCATCTGATTGCTCAAGAACGGATAGAGCACCTCTGCTTCTTCTAAACAGATGGTAATAAAGAAATCTTCTGTCACAAATACACCCAAAGGTACTGCATCATATACGTCAGACCCACGCAGTACTGGAATGTTAATAACGACGAAAATGTATTCATCTTCAATTTCTACGTGAGACCGTTCTTCCGTATCCAAAGCTGCTTTCAGTACGTCCGTTGGAATCTGTGTCATCATATTGACGATAGCCAACTCATCGGGGTCTGGGTTCACCAAATTTATCCATGAACCTTTTGTAGCATCTTGTACAGTGGAATCTGTAAATAATTCCCCCTCTACGTGTTTGTGTACCGTTAACATGTGACACCTCCTTAACGTCTTAATAACCCTACCCTTTATCTTAATCAATCGAGGCCGATTCGTCAATTTTTTTATGATTTCTTGTGAAAGTTTATTACACAACAAAAAGGACCTGGTCTAATACCAAGTCCTCTTTGCCGTATAGTTGTTATGTAGTGATATATGCCTTGCATGACTGCAAGGAGGGGAAGATATCACAATCCCTCCTGCCACATAGTAGGGCGTACATTCTAGCAGGAGGGCTTATATTATTTACTATAGAAAATACGGATAGAGTTCAAGATACACAAAATGGATACCCCTGTATCTGCAAAGATCGCTACCCACATGTTTGCAAAACCAAATACACCAGCTACCATGACAATAATTTTCACAGCAATAGCGAAGAAAATATTTTGCCAAGCAATAGACAAAGTACGATCCGCAATACTTAAGGAACGCCATACAGAATCTAGGTTAGAGTTCATGTACACCACGTCTGCCGCTTCGATGGCAGAATCTGCACCACTACCCATAGCACCACCTACATCAGCCCCTGTCAATACAGGCGCATCGTTGATGCCATCACCTACGAACATAACAGAACCATGATCATTACGTAGAGACTGTACCACTTCTAATTTATCTTGTGGTAATAACTCAGCACGTACTCCTTGGATACCTACTTGTTGAGCAATATACTTTGCACTAGCTGCCACATCACCTGTAAGCATCACTGTTTGATATCCTTTGCCGTTCATGCGACGAATGGCTTCCTTAGAATCAGCTTTTAAAGAGTCAGCGATGATGATACGGCCTACGTATTGACCATCAACAGCTACGAATACTTCACTACCATACACATAATCAATCAATGGCGTTGCAATATTTTCTTTCGCCAACAAACGACCATTGCCGACTAATACAGCATGACCTTCTACGTTGCCTACCATGCCGTGACCAGAGATTTCTTTTACATCCTTGGCCGCATTAAACTCTACCCCTCTACGTTGTACTTCTTCTACGATAGACATCGCAATTGGGTGTGTAGATACGGCTTCTAAGGCTGCTGCATATTGCAACACTTCGTTTTCTGTATAGCCACTAGCTACTTCTACTGTTTGTACGTTGAAAGTACCAGTTGTGATGGTACCAGTTTTATCAAATGCAATCGCTTTCACACGGCTCATAGCCTCGATTGCTTTACCACCTTTAAATAAGATACCTTGTCGAGAACCAGCACCAATGCCAGAGAAGAATGCCAATGGCACAGATAATACTAAGGCGCATGGACAAGATACTACTAGGAATGTTAAGGCTGTATAAATCCAATATTGCCATTCTCCTGTGAATAAAGGTGGTACCACGGCAACGATAATTGCCAATGCCACTACGATTGGCGTATATACACGAGAAAAACGAGTAATAAAACGATCAATCTTTGGTTTCGATGCTGCTGCATTTTCCACAGCATCTAGAATACGCATAACCATGGAATCTTTTAATTCATGCGTTACTTCTAAGACAATGCGACCATCTACATTGATGCAACCAGACATCACTTCAGTGCCTACCGTAGCACTCACAGGAACTGGTTCACCAGTTACCGCTGCTGTGTCGATACGTGTAGTCCCTTCTACAACACGACCATCCAATGGAATACGATCACCAGGACGAATTTCGATATGAGATCCGACTTGTACATCTTCTGGGTTCACCACCTGCACGCTGCCATCACAAGCGATTAAACGCACTTCTTCTGGGCGAAGATCCACTGCATCCATAACCGCATTACGACTGCGTTCTGTAGCACGTTCCTCAAAATAAATGCCCACTTGGAAGAACAACATAACCCCAACTGCCTCTGCATATTCACCAATGATTAACGCACCAATAGTAGCAATGGACATCAAGAAATTTTCATCGAACAGTTTACCTTTCATACCATTCTTAATTGCTGCCCATACAATGCGCCATCCTAGTATAACAAAAGTCACCACCATCAATGGAATCATATATTGCTCAGACACCCAATTGGTAAACTCTGCTACTACCATCACGATAGCGCCTATAATAATCCCCACTAAACTAGAATTATGCTCATGGTCATCCTCTGCTTGTTGTGCTTTTTTAGATGCACGCACAAATGGTACCACTACTACACCATCTTCCGTAGCATCACATACCGCTTGGATTTGTTCTTGCAAAGCATCCATATCTTCTACGGTAGAAGTAATCCGCAATTGTTTCGTACCAATTGTGAAAGTCGCTGCCGACACAGATTCTAGTTGATTTAATTTTTCTTCAATGACACTAGCGCAATTTGCACAGTTCAAGTTTTGCAATGTAAAAATGCGTTCCATGGTATCTCCTTTATGAATTATAATATGTAACCTTAACTACTTGTTTTAACATTTGTTTTAACACCGCTTCAATACTTGAGCGTCTGTTCATATTTTTATTATATCTACAATTTTCTATTTTGTCAACATATGATTTTATATTCATTTGTATTTTTTATCCCTAGTTTTATCTCATTTCGATAATAAAAAAGCACCCTATTACTTAGAGTGCTAAAAAACGCTGTATGCGGATTCGAACCGCATCTTTATAACAATATGTTATTTCAGTTATTTCCAGAGATGGAAAAATCTATAGCACTGACTTCTACAACCTCGATGCCATCATCGCTGTTGGCTACCGTGTAAACTCCAAAGAGGCTACACAATTCCGTATCTGGGCTACAAAGGCAGAAAGTATTCTCGGACTTCGACAAATTACTTCTAAAGCAACACAAGTAGATCTATACACAAAAGCCAGCAGTCCCTATGTTCTGCTAGCTTTCAGGGTTATAGGACAAAATGAGTTGGTAGACTATGCCCCTACACGGTAAAGAGGACTTAGCCTAATGACCAAGTCCTCTTCGCTGTATAGTTATTATGTAGTGATATATGTCTTGCATAACTGCAAGAAGGGGAAGATATCACAATGCCTCCTGCTACATAGTTGGGCGTACATGCTAGCAGGAGGACTTATATTATTTACTGTAGAAAATACGGACAGAGTTAAAGATGCAAAGAATGGATACCCCTGTATCTGCAAAAACTGCCACCCACATATTTGCAAAGCCAAATACACCAGCCACCATAACAATAATTTTTACAGCAATAGCGAAGAAAATATTTTGCCATGCAATGGACAAGGTACGTTCTGCAATACTTAAGGAACGCCATACGGAATCTAGGTTGGAGTTTATGTATACTACATCTGCTGCTTCGATGGCAGAGTCTGCACCACTACCCATGGCACCGCCTACATCAGCACCTGTCAACACAGGAGCGTCATTGATACCATCACCTACGAACATGACAGAGCCATAGTCATTACGAAGAGATTGAACAACCTCCAGTTTATCTTGTGGTAATAACTCGGCACGCACACCTTGGATACCTACTTCTTGGGCAATATGGTTCGCACTGGATGCCACATCACCTGTGAGCATCACTGTATGATATCCTTTTCCATTCATGCGACGGATGGCCTCTTTAGAATCCTCTTTCACAGCATCGGCAATGACGATACGACCTACATATTGACCATCAATAGCTACGAATACTTCACTACCATATACATGTTCAATGGTTGGTACCGTTACATGTTCTGTTTCTAATAAACGACCATTACCAACCAATACGGTATGGCCTTCTACAATGCCTACCATACCATGACCAGAGATTTCTTTTACATCCTTAGCCGTAGTAAACTCTACTCCTCTACGCTGTACTTCTTCTACAATGGACATAGCAATCGGGTGTGTAGAACCAGCTTCTAGAGCCGCTGCATATTGCAACACTTCATTATCTGTATAAGTACCAGCTACTTCTACTGTTTGTACGTTGAAAGTACCTGTTGTGATAGTACCAGTTTTGTCGAAAGCAATCGCTTTCACGCGACTCATAGCCTCGATCGCCTTGCCACCTTTGAACAAGATACCTTGTTTAGAACCAGCACCGATACCAGAGAAGAATGCCAAAGGCACAGACAATACAAGAGCACATGGGCAAGATACTACTAAGAATGTTAACGCTGTATAAATCCAATATTGCCATTCTCCTGTGAATAGAGGAGGTACTACGGCAACGATAATCGCCAATGCCACTACGATTGGCGTATATACGCGAGAGAAACGAGTAATGAAACGATCAATTTTTGGTTTCGATGCCGCTGCATGTTCCACAGCATCAAGAATGCGCATAACCATGGAATCTTTTAATTCATGCGTTACTTCTAAGACAATGCGCCCATCCACATTGATGCAGCCAGACATCACTTCTGTACCTACGGTAGCACTCACTGGAACTGGTTCACCAGTTACCGCTGCTGTATCAATACGCGTAGTACCTTCTACTATACGACCATCCAATGGAATACGATCACCAGGACGAATTTCGATATGAGACCCTACTTGTACATCTTCTGGATTCACCACCTGCACGCTGCCATCACAAACGATTAAACGCACTTCTTCTGGACGAAGATCCACTGCATCCATAACCGCATTACGACTGCGTTCTGTAGCACGTTCCTCAAAATAAATACCCATTTGGAAGAACAACATAACCCAAACAGCCTCTACATATTCACCGATGATTAACGCACCAATAGTAGCAACAGACATCAAGAAGTTTTCATCGAATAATTTACCTTTCATGAAATTTTTAATTGCTGCCCATACAATGCGCCAACCTAATACAACAAAGGTTACAATTAATAATGGAGTCAGGTATTGCTCTGGCACCCAATTTGTAAACTCTGCTACCACTATCACGATAGCGCCTATAATAATCCCCACTAAACTAGAATTATGCTCATGGTCATCATCTACTTGTTGTGCTTTTTTAGGTGCACGCACAAATGGTACCACTACTACGCCATCTTCCGTAGCATCGCACACCGCTTGGATTTGATCTCGTAACATGTCTGTATCTTCTATACTAGAGGTAATGCGCAATTGCTGAGTGCCAAGCGTGAAAGTTGCTGCTGACACAGATTCTAGTTGATTTAATTTTGCTTCAATCACGCTAGCGCAATTAGCACAATTCAAATTTTGTAGTTTAAAAATGCGTTCCATCGTATCTCCTTATGAATTATAATATGTAACCTTACTACTTGTTTTACTGTTTGTTTTAACACTGCTTCAACACTTAAGTGTTTGTTCATATGTTATCGTCGTGCCAGTAGACCAACAGTGATTTTTTATTTGTTCCATTATCCCACACTTTTGATAGACTTGCAATATCACGCTCTCCCTAATACTTTAGATATCTCTGCCTCTATATAAATACTATCCTATCTCTTCTTGACTTTGCCCCGCTAATGAGATGTAATATAAGTAAGAGAAAGAGCAGTACATGACACTAAGGAGGCCTACCATGATTCCTATCGATTCTGCTTTACATGGAGATGTAATCATCTACCAATCAGGACAAGAAAATATTTCTACCAATGTTCTATTTAAAGACGAAACATTTTGGATGACACAAAAAGATATGGCGACGTTATTTTGCGTTGATATATCCACCATTAATTACCATTTAAAAGAAACATTTGATTCTGAAGAATTATCAGAAGAGTCAACTATTGGAAAATTTCCAATAGTTCGCTTAGAGGGTACCAGAAAAGTAACTCGCACCATCACTTTCTACAACCTAGACGCTATCATCGCTGTTGGCTATCGTGTAAACTCCAAAGAGGCTACGCAATTCCGTATTTGGGCTACCAAGGTATTACGAGAGTATATTGTAAAAGGATTTGCCCTCAACGATGATATGCTAAAAAATGGAACTCCATTTGGCCAAAACTATTTCAAAGAACTCTTACGTAGAGTCCAATCCATTCGAGCTAGCGAACGCCAAATCTATCAACAAATTACAGATATATTTGCAGAATGTTCCATTGACTACGATGTGCAAGATCCTTTCACTCGTCAATTTTACGCCATGGTGCAAAACAAATTCCATTATGCTATTACAGGTAAAACTGCAGCTGAAATTATTTATAATGCCGTTGATAGAGATAAACCACACATGGGATTACAAACTTGGAAAAACTCTCCTCATGGGCGCATTCATAAATCTGATGTAACCATCGCAAAAAATTATTTAACCACTGACGAAATACGTAAACTAGAACGAACTGTATCCTCCTTTTTTGACTATATCGAAGGCATTATCGAACGGAAACATACTTTCACTATGAAAGCCTTTGCTGAAAGCGTAGATAAATTCCTATCTTTTAACGAATATGAAGTGCTCACTAATAAAGGGCATATTTCAAAACTACAAGCTGATAAGAAAGCAGTTACTGAGTATAAAGAATTTAATCGTACGCAGAAAGTATTCTCTGATTTTGATAGAATCATACACAAGCAAAACGAGTAACAGAGTAAATCATAAATGAAAACCCCGTAAACACGTGTGTTTACGGGGTTTGTTATTAGCTTAAATTATTCAGCTGTGATTGTTGCTACTGGGCAAACGGATTCGCAAGAACCGCAATCAATGCAAGTTTCATTGATTTCGTATTTAACTTCGCCTTCAGTAATTGCTCCTACTGGACAAACAGAAGCACAAGAACCACATTTAATGCATGCATCACCAATAACGCGCATGAGACACCTCCATAAAAAATAGAAATTCGCTAACTTTATGATTATCATTTACTAAGGTACTTACCTTTTTTACATTCTCATTATTGCACGTTTTTTTAGTCTTGTCAAATATTTCTATATACTTTTTGTATCGAATTTTTACAAGTAATGTTGCATTTTTTATATGACTAACCCTACACTTTAAGCTATTTGATATGATTTATCATTTATACCCTCTTGTGTGTACACAGAGAAAGCATACATCTCCATATTCTCAATTCTTCCTTCTCAATATTATTTTGAGAATAATTATATTATCAACTAGGTGGTGTGCTACAAACTTTTTTCATCTGCTTAGTGTAACCGATTGGATTCATATCCCATGACCCGTTGCTTGATCTTATACATACGTACCCGTTGGTAATCGATTTCATCATGACACACCAAGGTGGCTACATCCACCCGCAAGGTTTTAGCAATTAAATACAATACCTGCACCGATGTCCCTAACGATCCTTTGGCCCCCTCAATTTTTGCCAAATAGCTAGGACTAATACCACATAGTTTAGATAATTCTTTCTGTGAAAGCCCCTGACAACGTCTAACCCAAGCAATCTTTCTGCCTAAACAAATACAAAACTCTTCATACTCTGGCATAGATTCCATTGATTTTAAGTGAGTCCCCATATCTATACACCTCGTTTCCAAAAGTATACGACCGAACTGCTCTACTCACATTATATATAGCCAAAATTCATAAATCAAGGGCGTATCTTATAAGATAGTTTCCTAAGGTACTGATCTAAAATGATGAGACCGATGTGCCTCGACTTTCATCAGCTCCTGTATACACAAAGTTATCTAATAAGTGCAACAACGTCTGCAAATCGTATCTATGAATGTCATTGTATTCAAGCTCCATCAAATATCGATGAGTTGGATCAGCTTTCATAATCATATCCAAGGTAAAGGTTACATATGGTCCATCTGGTGTAGGCTGTTCTAATCGTTCCCAGCGAGCCATTGTCATATCATCTCGAGATAATGCTCCTACTTCTACTACCGTGAACTCTTTAAAAACTTCGGGACTGTTTCGACGCAAAACTTCCATATAGTCCGCATCCGTCATTCCTTGAATTGGTGTGTCATACCACGTAGTATTCCACTGTTCCTGGGATTCCCCTTTCGGTGCTATATTGTCTATACGAGTTACCGTCATATTTACATCTTTATCTAAATGCAGCAGAACTCCTACTGTATGTCCCTTATCTTTAAGTGCAGTCGTATTAATCCATACCATAGTTTGTATTGCCCAAGGAATCGCAAAACGAAAATGCCCTTCACGACTATTGATATACGTATAATGCGGTATATTTTCTGCGTCTTTATTGTTTTCTAACAGGCTATTATTTGAATAGTGATCTCCTATAAAAAATGGTATCCCTTTTTTCATTCTTCCCTGGTCTATAACTGTAACTATAGGATTTATCTGTATATCCTTTGCTAAACTTACGGTACCTGTGAAAGTTGCAATCGCTATACCAAAAGCTAAGACTTTCCAAAATGTCTTCCCCATTGCTGCAAGGTGGCTCCCTGTAATACTCTTCATAATAATGTTCTCCCTCAATCTATACCAATTTCCACAAAATATTTGCGCTAACTCATTCTTTCTCCAGTCCTATTCGACCAGCCCTCTGGATGGTCGCCTTTGTTTTGCTCGTATCATCCCACGTGGATTGAGATGTAACCCCTGTATCGGTAATTCTTATCTCCTGTTCTTTGCGCACCGACGGCTTACCTTGACTTAACTCCTGGTGGTATAGGTTTTCAAGGTCTGTTACGTCCTTCGTTTCCATAGATGTTTCTGATATCAATACCGATGGTAGGTTATACCTCTCGTCTGCTTGCAAATGGGCGTTCTTCTCTTGAATCTGTTGCTTTACGTTTTGCTGAGCATCTGCATCACTTTCATCCGGCAAATACTCCAGAATATCCACTAAGTGTTTCAATGATTCTATACTATACTCTTGAATATCATCATAGGTGATTGTAATGACATAGCGATGTGTAGGGTCTTCTTTCAAAATCATATCCACTGTAAAACGCACTTTCGGTCCTTCCAACGTCATCTGCACAGACCGGTCCCAACGAGCGGCCGTCATTTCTTCTCTCCATAACAGCCCGCCTTCGATCTGCGTGTATTTTTCAGATAGATGGGGATCTTCACGTCGCCAAATTGCCATATACTCCTCATCGGTCATCCCCTGGATTGGTTGGTCATACCACGTCGTATTCCATCGCTCCTGAGAAACACCTAGCATTGGCTTGTTATCTCGTCTCGTAATCATCATAGTCGTATGTTCGTCAAAATCTAACAAAAAGCCCTCTATATGTCCGCTATCTGTAGGAACAACCTTATCAATCCAATGAATATCTTTCACAGTGCCGAACATAGACACCCGAAAATGAGCTGGTCGGTGGCTAATATAGAGCCCCCTCTTCTCTGGTACAGCATTCTCCTGTTGTAATACGAACTGTTCCCCATCTATTCCTTGAGCATCTACCGTTTGTACACTACCTAACTCCTTCGTGAAAGTCCTCACCGGTGTTCCCTCTATAGCATACGCCATACCTACAACTCCTGTGAAAGTAACCATCGCCATGCCACATACCACAGATTTCCACCATGTATTTTCAACTAATTTAGTTTTCATTCGTTGATTTCCTTTCTTACTAATTTCTTTATACACCCTATACAATTTCTATACATGTCTATAGTTGACTCCATCTTGATATCTTGATATCTTAATATCTTAATATCTAGATAACCACCTAATAGGTTATTACCGTATCATCGTGGTTTTATCTAATATAACTATATATCTAGTATACCATAGCTTATATTGTATATACCCAAACTACTACTCATACATATCGTCACTAGTTCTGACGATACTTTCATAATCACTACGAAATACAATTAGGAGCCCCGCTTTTAGTGTACAATAAAAAGAGAACCCACTACAGTGAGTTCCCTTATATAGTAATATATAGTTGCTATATCTTACAGTTTATCCAATGCTTGTGCTAGGTCAGTAATGATATCATCTACATTTTCGATACCGATGGATACACGTAATTGTTCTGGTTTTACACCTGCTGTCAATTGTTCCTCAGGGCTCAATTGGGCATGTGTTGTACTTGCTGGATGAATCACCAAGGATTTAGCATCCGCTACGTTTGCAAGATTAGAGAAGATTTTAAGAGCATCAACGAATTTGATACCTTCTTCTTTACCACCTTTGACACCGAACGTGAATACAGCACCAACACCATTCGGGAAGTATTTATCAGCCAATGCTTTGTATGGGCTGTTTGGTAATTCAGGATAGTTTACATACGCAATTTTTGGATGATTTACCAAGAAATCTACTACTTTACGAGTATTTTCTACATGGCGTTCTACACGCAAGGACAATGTTTCAATACCTTGAATAATCAACCATGCTGCTAGTGGAGTAATGGATGCACCAGTGTCACGCAATAATTGAGCACGTACTTTCACAGTAAAAGGAATTGGAAGATCGCCGTATACTAAACCATTGTAATGTACGTCGCCTTCTACGAATCCAGGGTAACGACCACTTGCTTTGTAGTCGAACTTGCCACTTTCAACAATGACACCAGCGATAGTTGTACCGTGACCGCCTAAGTACTTTGTAGCAGAATGAACTACTACGTCTGCACCATGTTCAAATGGACGGAACAAGTATGGAGTACCAAATGTATTGTCCACAATCACGATGATACCGTGTGCGTGAGCGATTTCAGCAATCGCTTCTAAGTCAACCAAGTTAGCTCCTGGGTTACCAACGGATTCCACATATACTGCTTTTGTGTTGTCATCGATAGCCGCTTTGAACTCATCTAAATTGTCTGGGTTCACAAATTTAGTAGTTATACCGAAACGTGGCAATGTTGCACTAAACAAGTTGTATGTACCACCATATAATGTGGATGCTGCTATAATGTTGTCACCAGCAGAGGCTACGTTTTGGATGGCGTACGTAATCGCTGCAGAACCAGATGCTACTGCGATCGCACCTGCACCACCTTCTAAAGCTGCTACACGGCCTTCCAATACGTCTTGAGTAGGGTTGCCTAAACGAGTGTAGATAGGACCTGCATCAGTCAATGCAAAACGACCTGCTGCTTGTTCTGCATCTTTAAATACATAAGAAGTTGTTTGATAAATTGGCACCGCACGGGAACCTGTTGCGTCCACTGTATGACCTGCGTGTAATTGTAATGTTTCAAATTTGTAATTGCTCATGTTACTTTCCTCACTATTCTTAAATCTTTACTATCTAATAACTAGGATTAAATCACCCAGTCTTGTATATATGTTTCTTCAATCGGTCTCGATTGCAATTCACTGACCTCATACGGTGTTTCTTGATACACATAATAATTCAACCAGTTTGTATAGAGTATGGTCGATGCAGAACGCCATCGAATGATAGGCTCCTTTGTCGGATCATCATCAGGGAAATAATTTTCTGGAATGTCAATGTCTAACCCCAACTTTCTATCCCGATCATACTCTTGATATAACGTATCTCGATCATATTCTGGATGTCCAAAGATAAACACATGTTTATTATCATAGGACCTAGCAATACCAGCACCTGTTTTATCCGCGCGGGCTAGTACTTCTAATTGAGGGTGAGCGTTAATTTCGCTTTCACTCACCGTCGTATGCCGTGAATGAGGCATATAGAAGAGTTCATCTAGACCACGCATAAGCATGGGTTTCGTGTTCTGCACTTCTTGTTCGTACACACCGAATAACTTAGTAGGTAAATCTTCCTTGTGTATACCAAAGTGCTTATAAATCCCTGCTTGGGCTCCCCAACAAATGTAGAGGGTCGAACACACATGGGTTTTACTCCATTCCATAATCTCTGAAAGTTCATCCCAATAATCCACTTCCTCAAAAGACATTTGCTCTACCGGAGCACCTGTGATAATCAAGCCATCAAAATATTGATGCTTGATTTCCTCGAAAGTCCTGTAAAAGGTTTCCAAGTATTCTTGACTTGTATTACTCGCTGTATAAGATGCCGTGTAAAGAAAGGTGACCTTTGTTTGTAACGGTGTGTTACTCAAAGCACGAAGCAGTTGAATTTCCGTCGTTTCTTTCCGCGGCATCAAGTTCACCACCACTAAATGTAGGGGACGAATATCTTGCGACTCTGCTCGCTCCGAATCCATGACGAATATATTCTCTTCTGAAAGTTTCCCTATGGCTGGTAATCCTTTCACTACTCGTATAGGCAATCCATTCACCTCTCTTTCTAGTAAAACCTATCGATTAACGATGAATTAAGTATACTAGGATGTCCATCATATGTCAACAATATACGCACATTTATCCTTATACAGGATACATATTATTATATATAGGATTAAACTATAACAAACTTATTTATTCTTCTTTTTATAAATACCGCTCTCCCCATCACCTTATTATAAATACTATGCATATCCCTCTTTGTTTCTACTCCCTTTATATCAATTCATCATATATACAGACTATTGCCTTTATTTTTAATGACTTTTCCTTCTTTTTGATTTATAATCTTATTAAATAACATCATGCAATTCTAGGATTACACCTTTTATGCTTACTTGTATACATAGGAATATACCAAATACACAAGTACATAGGCTTCATAACTTTTCATTTAAGAGTACCATAGATTTATCCTTACTAGTATTTAGCAATAAATATCAATCTGTAGTATAACATTTTAAATGATCTAAACTAAATAAGGGAGGTAACTATGAAAACATCTATAGTTGCAAATCAGCTCGAAGATGTATATCCAGACTGCATTGAAAATGCCTATACCGACGAGGAGCTAGTAGCATTAGCACAAGCTGGGCAAGCCTCAGCACGTCTCATATTGTGTCGCCGATACATCCCTCTTATTATGAGATATTCCCATGTAAGTCAACTACACAGTGTACAACATGATCTAGAAGCCACCTTGTGGGAGTCTTTTTTAAAGGCGATACGATTATATAACCTAAATGGTACAGTACCATTTGCTGGCTTTGCCAAATCAAAAGTTCATTATGCAGAAATGAATTTCTACCGTAACCATGTGCAACAATGGAATCACGAATCAATGCTTATCGAAAGCGAGGAGGATGTCAATCCCATACTACAAGTTCCTGCTCTCAATAATACGGAACAAGAAGCCCTCCAGCATCTTCAAATATCGGCCTTATACAAGGCCCTAACAGATATGAATCCTGTCTACGCTAACTTATTAAAGCAAATTCTATTTCAAGGGCTCTCTATCAGTGATATTGCTAAATCATATGGAATGACTCGACAAGCCATGCACAAGAAATATAAAAAAGCAATCACTTTACTCCGGCAAGAGCTAAAATCCTCGAAGTAGTAGCATTTACACACTATAAGTAAGAAGCCAGCATAAAAGATCCTATACATATTAAGCACTCTACCTACCATGTTAGAGAGTCAACCATGTTCTTCCATACTACATAGAACTATAACAAAAGACATGCACATACAATAGCCACCTTGCCTATATTAACAAGGTGGCCACGGTAATTCCTGGTACTAAGTTCCAATTATATTATATTTTGTATTACTCTGATTAAAAATGATGATTTCGGTCTAAAGGATCTATCTCACCTTATCGTTTACACCATTTTACAATCCATAGAGCAACTTTAACAATTCGTAGCGCTTTTTCTAGCGTATTCATCTTACGCCTCCATCGCGATAGCGTTATTACGAACTACTCCTACTAACGGGTATGCATATAATTTACCTAATGCATCAGCTACAGCTTTTAAATCTTCATCTGTTGCTGCTTCATTTACGTAGGCAAAATTTGCAACTTTCACATTATGCGCACCTTCACCTTTTTTAAATTGCAATTGTAATTTGGTAATCATTGTTTTTGTCATAGCTTATCTCCTCCTTATTCTACCACTGTAGATTCTGTGGTTACTAATGTACCATATTGAAAGCTAGTTAAACGTTGATCTTTACGTCCACGAAGTACATCTTTTTCCACCAGGAGCTGACCCACTGTTTCAAGCTCAGCTTTGGTAACACCTTCTTTAGGAAAGGCTACAACGATATTTACTTCTTCTTTAGATGTGTCCATAAAGACTAAATGCAATTCTTTCTTTACCATTTTACTTGTTGCCATATTCTTCTCCTTTCTTAGTACCAAGTCCTTACACTTAGATACATTCAAAAAAAGAAGACCTGTCAACCTTAAAACAATAATCTAGTGAAAGTCTACAAAATAATAATATAGTTATAATCTATAAGATTTAACACGTTATTTTTATTTTACTTATTCCTATTATTTTGATATACTATTATTGTCGATGTGATACTCGACAGGAACTATGAAACCTCATATGTTCCAGCCTTTCAAACTACTTACATATGTGATAACGGTGACTTCCCATACACACCTATAGTTATCACAAACAAGCCACCTACTCGGCCCCATACGAGTCAGGTGGCTTTCACCTTATTCCCATCTTTTAGTATTATACTAATACTATAGATAACAAGATATCTCTACATTGTACATCGCCTGTAAAGGGCCCTATACATATACAAAATGACAATGTATTCTTATCTATCCAAAACTATAGAAGATTATGGATTGATATTATATAAAAAGGAGTGATACTATGAAGCGTACCATATATTTAGGTGGCGGTTGTTTTTGGGGTGTTGAAAGCTACTTTCAACGTATTCCTGGCATTGTAGATACTGAGGTAGGCTATAGCAATGGCGCTCATCCGAATCCATGTTATGAGGAGGTATGTCGTGGCAGTGGTCATGTGGAAACTGTGAAAGTTACCTATGATACATCTGTCATTTCTCTCCCTAAAATCCTACAGTATTTTTTGCGTATTATCGATCCTTTTAGTATCAATAAACAAGGTAATGATGTGGGCGTACAATATCGCAGTGGCGTCTATTACGAAAATCCAGAGGATAGAGCAGTTATCAATTCTACCTTAGAACGCACCAATGGCCACTATAAAGAGCCGTTCGCCATCGAAGTGTTACCATTGCAGTCATTTTATCTAGCAGAAGAGTATCATCAAGACTATTTAGATAAAAATCCGAATGGCTATTGCCATATTAATGTGTCAAAAGCCTATGAACCTCTGATTGATGAAAGTGATTATGAACGCAAACCCGATGCTGTTTTACAAGAAGAACTGAGCGACTTAGCCTACTCTGTCACACAGCATAGTGCCACAGAACGCCCTTTCTCTCATGGGTATACCGATGAATTTCGCCCTGGTATCTATGTTGATATTACCTCTGGAGAACCTCTGTTTATCTCTGCGCAAAAGTTTAACTCCGGTTGTGGCTGGCCGAGCTTTGCACAACCGATCAACAGCGATGTCATTCGTTACTATCCAGATGACAGCTTAGGTCATCGCCGTATCGAAGTGCGTAGCCGCATCGGAGATGCTCACTTAGGACATGTCTTTGAAGACGGCCCTCAGTCCATGGGAGGTCTCCGGTATTGCATCAACGGCGCTGCCTTACGGTTTATCCCTTTAGAAGACTTGGAAGCAGAAGGATATGGTACCTTACGTAAATTCGTAGAAAGTAGCGAAGCTCTATCTCAAGATTCTTAAAAATATTAGCATGCAATAATATTGCCTATCTTTAAGCTCACGTTCATGACTACAGTTCATCGCAACTGACAACACAAAAAGACTGTAAACACAGGGCTATGTTCCCAAGTATTTACAGTCTTTTATTATTATATAGTAAGTACTCCCTATAGATTATGCATATACAATTGTAGCTCCGTAAAGTCTGTATCTTACAAGTTCAGAAGATTAGACTTGCCAAGAAATCCACGCAATGGTATCCGTTGTGTGGTTTTTTAATATTCCATCTACGGCTTTCGCAGATAAGAACTCTCGTATTTCTTGTTTAATCACTTCCAAATCGCCACCCACCTTTCGTTGCACGCGAATACAAAAATAATCCACTGCTTCATCGACAGTTAAGGTTTCTACTTCTTCTACTGTTTTGTAGGTGATTTTTACATCTTTTCCAATTTCGTTAATTGTACTCAAGCAATCTTGTAGCATGGATTCCCATGGGCTTCCACTTACACCATATCGCTCAGTGTAGATAGCATCTAAATATTCATCTTTTCGATCCGCAAACATAATGCATAAACAATTCTTACGGCTAGCTCGATGCAAGGCATGTAGGTTCGCTGTATCCGACATAATAGGGCAGAAAATGCTGTACACTAAATCGAACTTCTTATCCCACCCCAAGGCTTGTCGAGCCTCTTCGGACCATGGTCCGAGCCATAAATCCAATGAAAGTCCTTCACTTTCACTAATTGCTTTACCACCTTCTAGCATGCCTGTGGAAAGATCAACACCGGTTACTCTCACCCCATTACGAGCGAGTCCCATGGCATAGTCACCAGTACCACAGCCTACATCAAGGGCCGTTTCTCCCTCCACAGGGTGGATTCCCAGCTCTTGCAGACGGGCTACAAAATCCGTTACTTGCGCTACCCGATCCTCCCGTTTATGCATATTCACGAAAAACTTGGATGTTTGATTCCAAGATTGTTGTTCCTCTTGCCAGCCCTCCATAGAAACGGGCATTGTTGTGATTGTACTCATGAAAACCTCCTTGTGTCTAGCAATAGTATTTACTTAGATATAATCTACATAGATATAATTTACA
The DNA here is from genome assembly GCA_963522415.1 of uncultured Veillonella sp. Lineage (GTDB taxonomy): Bacteria > Bacillota > Negativicutes > Veillonellales > Veillonellaceae > F0422. The sequence continues at coordinate 34,604 of CAUQZV010000010.1, forward strand.
TGTATATGGCTACTATTATTATATATGATATTCCTTAAATTATACATGATAAATATTATCAGTTCACTATATTATACGTAAATACCTTTACATTTACTGTATCTATAGCAACAAAATCAGAAGCTTTTACCAAATCATTTTGTCCTACTTCAAAGTTTTTAAACAACTTTAAAATTCAATGAAACAAGTAATTAAGTAGGATCATCATGATTAAAACCAACTCATTTTGTCCTATAACCCGCAAGATGTCTATATAAGGATTGTTAGAATACAAAAAAGCGACCTTACGGTCGCTTTTCGTATGTAGAATCTAGGATTCAATTATGCTTCGATAGCTGTAACAACACCAGCGCCTACTGTATGGCCACCTTCACGGATCGCGAAACGTAAACCTTCTTCAATAGCGATTGGAGTGATAAGCTCGATGTTCATAGTGATGTTATCACCAGGCATACACATTTCTGTACCTTCTGGTAAGTTGATAACGCCAGTTACGTCAGTTGTACGGAAGTAGAATTGTGGACGGTAGTTGGAGAAGAATGGAGTATGACGGCCACCTTCTTCTTTTGTCAACACGTATACTTCTGCTTTGAATTTAGTGTGAGGTTTGATGGAACCTGGTTTAGCCAATACTTGACCACGTTCGATGTCTTTACGGTCGATACCGCGAAGAAGTGCCCCTACGTTGTCACCTGCTACTGCAGATTCCAAGATTTTACGGAACATTTCAAGACCTGTAACTGTAGTGCTGGATGGTTCTTCTTGAAGACCAACGATTTCTACTACGTCACCAACGTTGATTTGACCACGTTCTACACGGCCAGTTGCTACTGTACCACGACCAGTGATTGTGAACACGTCCTCTACAGGCATCAAGAATGTTTTGTCAGTGTCACGTTCTGGAGTTGGGATGTACTCGTCAACTTTTGCCATCAATTCGTTGATTGCATCAACATATGCAGCGTCGCCTTCTAAAGCTTTCAATGCAGAACCTGCAACAACTGGGATGTCATCGCCAGGGAATTCGTAGCTGGAAAGCAATTCACGGATTTCCATTTCTACTAATTCTAATAATTCTTCATCGTCAACCATGTCTTTTTTGTTCATGAATACAACGATAGCTGGTACACCAACTTGGCGAGCTAACAAGATGTGCTCACGAGTTTGTGGCATAGGGCCGTCAGCTGCGGATACAACTAGGATAGCGCCGTCCATTTGAGCAGCACCAGTGATCATGTTTTTAACATAGTCAGCATGGCCTGGGCAGTCAACGTGTGCATAGTGACGAGTATCTGTTTCGTACTCTACGTGTGCAGTGTTGATTGTGATACCGCGTTCACGTTCTTCTGGAGCTTTGTCGATCATGCTGTAGTCTTGGAAATCAGCTTGACCTTTTTCAGCAAGAACTTTAGTGATTGCTGCTGTTAAAGTAGTTTTACCATGGTCAACGTGACCGATAGTACCAATGTTAACGTGTGGTTTATTACGTTCGAACTTTGCTTTTGCCATTGTTAAAATAGCCTCCTTCATTACAAAAAAACTAATTACCTTTATTATATATGATTAAATAGAGAAATACAAATACAGTTTACTTATTTTATAGGAATTACAGGTGTTTCTACTTCACTTTTTGATAATTCCTGTGAAAGCCTAACCTAAGCATGTAATTTATAAATATTTTAACATATATTCTAGGATTAACTGCACCACACTAATTGCTAGCAATAATAGGAATGCTTTCATAAGTGTACTCTTAATAATGCGAGCCATGAGGGATAGATTCATATAAAAAATCCAGATAGCGACAGCAAAAAATGCACCCACTAATAAAAAGATAATCTCCATACCGTACGATGGTGCTAGAAAAATACCTGAGCCAAAGAAAGGAAGTAAGAGCAATCCTAATACTACACCATATACATCGGTGATGATCTTGCCGTAGACAAACCCTTTTACCACATCTGTCCAAGTCGCCCCACCTTTTGTCAACTTGTACAAGCCATAGAAAACTGCACTGTTAAAGAAAATAGCCACCGCTTGAAATAGGAAAAAGACAATCGCCAATCCTATGATAATCGCTGACCCTAAAGCGTCAATATCACGATAATAAGCAGGCATGAAAAAGCCCACCAGTGGTAGCACGAACGTAGCCACCAATAAACAGAACACCACTTCGAGACCAAAATACGTGAGTAACCCTTTTTTCACCGTCCCATGCTCTGCAATTTGATCAAACCCTTTACTTTTGGGGTGCCAAATTAATTCTTTTAAATCATTAAACCATGTTGTCATATGTACCTCGTATAGTTAATACCTGTGGTGCACATCTATCACTTTAGCCATAGAGCCACCACCTTTCTGTACTTTCATTATACAAAGTCAATCTATGAAATTCAATGGATATCTAACTAAGTTAAGAAAATAATTCTTAATCCCCTGGTTTATCTTTATCTAATATTCTAATAAAATAAAGATATAATTATGATAACAAGGAGGTATTTACTATGATTCATATTCGCCCAGTCTCTGACTTACGAAATAAATTTCCTGAAATTGAAGAAACTGTGATTAGCTCAAACTCACCTGTATTTCTAACAAAAAATGGATATGGTACCATGGTGTTAATGAGTATCGAACAGTATTCCACTCTAACCATGGATGTAGAAGAAAAACTTGATGAAGCAGATACGTTAGCCAAAAGTTCTTCAGCGCGACTTTCTAAAGCTGAAGTATTTAATGCGGCAAGGAGCTGTATCGATGAACAAACCAACCTATAAACTAACTTTTCTTCCCATATTTGAAAAAGATTTAATAGAAGTTACATCGTATATCGCCAATACGCTTCAAAATCCAGAGGCTGCCCATCAACTGCTAGATGATATAGAAACTGCGATTGAAAAAAGGTTAGTCGCACCTCTTTCCTTTGCACCTTTTCAATCATCAAAACAAGAGAACACCCTTACTACAGAATCAATGTGCGAAATTTCTCTATTTTTTATGTAGTTATCGGCGATACTATGGAAGTCCGCCGACTTATTTATGCAAAGCGTAATATAAACGATATACTGTTCACAGGCATATAGATTTATATAATAAAAGGTGAGGATACTCATATAAGAGTAACTCCACCTTTTATGAGCTATATTTTAGACATAAAAAAATCCTCACCTAAAGTGAGGTTATTGGTGGCGGCACACGGATTTGAACCGCGGACACACCGGGTATGAACCGATTGCTCTAGCCAACTGAGCTATGCCGCCAAGTATATGGAGCTAGTGACCGGGATTGAACCGGTGACCTTATCCTTACCAAGGATACGCTCTGCCGACTGAGCTACACCAGCACATTCAATCACTAACGAATTAACATGGTTGCGGGGACAGGACTTGAACCTGCGACCTTCGGGTTATGAGCCCGACGAGCTACCAACTGCTCCACCCCGCGATGAAAAATGGTGGAGGGAGAAGGATTCGAACCTTCGAAGTCGAAGACGGCAGATTTACAGTCTGCTCCCTTTGGCCGCTCGGGAATCCCTCCAAAAAAATGGAGCTGGCGATAGGAATTGAACCCACAACCTGCTGATTACAAGTCAGCTGCTCTACCGATTGAGCTACGCCAGCACATTTACATATATTATTATATATGTTCTTATGTAGTTTGTCAAGAACTTTTTCTACTCTGTAGTAGTGCTCCTGACTACTCATATATAATAACATACGTCTATGTATAATGCAAGTGTTTTATTAAAAATTTTTTAACTTTTTTCAGAACTTGTAAAAAGGCGCTGAGCTCACCTAAATATAACGATTATATCGCACTCTTAGGTAAGGGATAACCGCGCCTTTTTACAAATCAATTTAGACTCTAACAAAACCATACGCCTTTGAAAAACCTTTGCAAAGGAGCGTATATGATACTTCACTATTTGCGAAGAACCGTATACATTCATTATCTGTATCTACATGATGTAGAACTAACACAACACATATTACATCATCAGAATCATTTTAGTACCATACGTTTCAACATATCCACATCAGCACGTAATTGTGCATTCTCTACTTGTAACTCGTGGATTGCTTGTCCTTGTTGTGAAATAGTATGTTGTGCTTCTCGTTGTACCTTTTCTAATGTTTCTGACAACACCGCTACCGACGCATTAGGACTATAGGCTTTACTATTGCTATTCCCTTTACCAAACCGCAAGGTAGCTCCTACATTATAAATAAATTTATTTCCCCCAAGTGCTACACCTGCATTGAACATAGTTCTTTCATTTGTATAATGAGTCACACCCAACGCATATCCTATTTTATTCGCATATTGACCAACACCTGCCATCACTTGCGTTGGTTCATCCGCATTATACTGTACCGGTTTTAACGCTGCTAACGCGGCAGACATAGCAACTCCTTGTCTCATCTCTCCACGCAAAGCATTAATAGCACGATAGGTCGCCGTCTCTAAGGATTTTAATTGTGCCACGTTAACGCCATCTGTATCTTCTATCCCTGCGGATAAACCGATGATTTGACGCGTTTCTCCACCAGCTGGATTCCCAATAGATACTGCCCCCTTAGAAGATTTCCATGGTACTTTTTGTTTATCGATTTCTCCTCGCAAGGCCAATAATTGTGCTTTTTTCTCTTCAAGCTCCATTCTATTTACTTCTAACTTGTTGTACGTATCTGGTTCTAGCATATTATCGTAATTATCTTGAGTTTTATTAAGCGTTTCCATCAGCTCCGCTCTTGTCGCTTCTAACGCATCTACTTCTTGTTTCAACACTGCATAGTCGGCTTCTCTAGCTGTTAGCTCTGGGCTACTCATTTTGCGGACCTCTAATGTATGATTAGGGCCTTTCACAACAAAATCTCCAGATGGATCATAGCCCACACTTTCAGCTGCTCTATCAGCAATAGAGTCTGCCCCTAATGCAACAGATTCTTTCACCTTGCTATTAGTACCAGTCCCTAAGGACACACCAAAATCTGCATTAGTTTCACTTCCATGACCAATCGCTAATGACTCCTTAAAATACGCTCTAGCCGCATTACCCATAGCCACCGCATTTTCAGCAGAAACAGCTGTATTTCCTACAGATATACCATTATCAAAAGCACTCCATGCACTTCGACCAATGGCAACTCCATTTCTTGTAGCTTTTGCCACATCTCCTATAGCAATAGCCCCTGAGTTCACTGCCGTTGTTGAGTGCCCTATAGCCACTGCACGATTTCCTTGTGTCACAGCTGCACCAGGACCTGCCGCATAATTATTTTGGCCTTGTGGTAGCATTACATCATCTGCCCCATAACTGACACTAGCGCTTAACATGGCTATTCCTAACACTAGTACAGAACGTTTATAGTTCATAATCCGACCTCTTTTCCAATTACGCAAAACTTCTACTCTTAGCAAATATTATCATCAATCACAAAATAGTTTTTCAATATGTATAATATAGTAAACTATTATGAAAGAAATATGAAGCACTTTTTCACAAAAGGCTTACCATTAGCTCCTAAGATACAAATTGGGGTTACTCGAGCCTAAGGAACGCAGTTACGAGTAGTAGCCTTGTGGCTTTCTCTTACTGACCAAATCACACAAATATAAGAAGACCGTAACATCCCCCTGAACAAGCATAACCACTGTATAGCTTGAGAAAGGGTGTGTTACGGTCTTCCCTTTACATAATTTAATTAAGAAAGCCACAGGCTACATATCGGAATCAGAGACGCACCTATTTCTTAGCCAAAACAAGTTGTTTCAACATTTCAATAGCAGCTTCTTGCTCTGCATTTCTCGCCTTTTCACGTTCAAGTTCAGCGCGAAGCATTTCTAGTTCAGTTTTAGGAACTATTTCCACTTCCTCACTTCTAGATCCGAATCTGAAAGTAGCCCCTGCATTATACATGTGTTTATTTCCTGAAAGAGCAACACCTGCATTGAACATAGTTCTTTCATTTGTGAAATGCGCCACACCTAAGGCAAATCCTGTTTTATCTGCATAATGTCCAAGACCTGCCATCACTTGTGTGCGTTCATGTTCTTTGTAATCCAATGGTTTCAAGGCAGCTAAAGCCGCATTCATTGCATTGCCAGAACGGCTTTCATCACGCACTTCACCAATGGTATCATTCACATTACGCAGCGCTTTATCAAAGGATTGCGTCGTTTTTTCAAGCGCCTTCGTTACATATTCCACATTAGTAACTGCTGTTTTATCTTTTCCATCTGGTGTTTTAAGACCTGTCACCACACCAGTACCATTGCCTTTGTCATCCTTTTTGAAAGTAATTGTAGGCGTAGGATTGGAAGCATCGTTACCATTGGAAATTGTAATCGTAGCATTCGTATTTGCGTTTGTTCCACCATTAGATCCTACATTTGGTATGGATCCCGTGCCAGGATTTGTACCACCTGGTGTAGTTCCTGTACCAGGATTTGTACCACCAGGTGTTGTACCTGTACCTGCATTAGTACCACTCGGTGCAGTTCCTGTACCAGTATTAGTACCGCCTGGTGTAGCATTACCTTTAGGATCTTGGATAGAAATAAAGTCTGGTAACGTTGCACCTTTCATATACGCTACGAAATCTTTTTCAGATTTACCTTCATTACCTGGTTGCTCTTTCCATAGATCGTAAGCAGACTTGCCATTAGTTCCGTTGGTACCGTTAGTACCTGCGTCGCCTTTATCACCTTTGATTGCTTTAGCGAAGTCTGCAGCTGTTTTAGCTTCGTTTCCTGGAATTGATTTCCATACATCTAAAGCAGACTTTCCATCAGCACCTATTGCACCTGTTTCGCCTTTTTCGCCTCTGTCACCTTTGATCGCTGTAGCGAAATCTGTAGCGGTTTTATTTTCATTTCCTGGAATCGATTTCCATACGTCTAAGGCTGATTTACCATCGGCGCCATTCGCACCAGTTTCGCCTTTTTCTCCTCTGTCACCTTTGATCGCTGTAGCAAAATCTGTAGCGGTTTTATTTTCGTTACCTGGAATAGATTTCCATACATCTAAAGCAGATTTACCATCAGCACCAGTTTCACCTGTTTCGCCTTTTTCACCTTTGATTGCTGTTGCGAAATCTTCAGCTGTTTTATCTTCATTTCCTGGAATTGATTTCCATACGTCTAAGGCAGATTTACCATCCGCACCAGTTGCCCCAGTTTCGCCTTTTTCACCTTTAATAGCTGTTGCGAAATCTGTTGCAGTTTTATTTTCATTTCCTGGAATTGATTTCCATACGTCTAAAGCAGATTTTCCATCAGCACCAGTTGCACCAGTTTCACCTTTTTCTCCTCTATCACCTTTGATGGCTGTAGCGAAATCTGTTGCGGTTTTATTTTCGTTGCCAGGAATCGATTTCCATACATCTAGGGCAGATTTACCATCGGCGCCAGTTGCACCTGTTTCGCCTTTTTCACCTTTGATTGCTGTAGCGAAATCTGTTGCAGTTTTATTTTCGTTACCTGGAATTGATTTCCATATATCTAAGGCAGATTTTCCATCAGCACCAGTTGCACCTGTTTCGCCTTTTTCACCTTTAATAGCTGTTGCGAAATCTGTTGCAGTTTTATTTTCATTTCCTGGAATTGATTTCCATACGTCTAAAGCAGATTTTCCATCAGCACCAGTTGCACCAGTTTCACCTTTTTCTCCTCTATCACCTTTGATGGCTGTAGCGAAATCTGTTGCGGTTTTATTTTCGTTGCCAGGAATCGATTTCCATACATCTAGGGCAGATTTACCATCGGCGCCAGTTGCACCTGTTTCGCCTTTTTCACCTTTGATCGCTGTGGCGAAATCTGTAGCAGTTTTATTTTCGTTACCTGGAATTGATTTCCATACGTCTAAAGCAGATTTACCATCAGCACCAGTTTCACCTGTTTCGCCTTTTTCACCTTTGATTGCTGTTGCGAAATCTTCAGCTGTTTTATCTTCATTTCCTGGAATTGATTTCCATACGTCTAAGGCAGATTTACCATCAGCTCCAGTTGCCCCAGTTTCACCTTTTTCTCCTCTATCACCTTTGATGGCTGTAGCGAAATCTGTTGCGGTTTTATTTTCGTTGCCAGGAATCGATTTCCATACATCTAGGGCAGATTTACCATCGGCGCCAGTTGCACCTGTTTCGCCTTTTTCACCTTTGATCGCTGTGGCGAAATCTGTAGCAGTTTTATTTTCGTTACCTGGAATTGATTTCCATACGTCTAAAGCAGATTTACCATCAGCTCCAGTTTCACCTTTGTCGCCTTTGTCGCCCTTGATTGCTTTTGCGTAATCGTCTGCTGTTTTATCTTCGTTTCCTGGAATTGATTTCCATACGTCTAAAGCAGATTTACCATCAGCTCCAGTTTCACCTTTGTCGCCTTTGTCGCCCTTGATTGCTTTTGCGTAATCGTCTGCTGTTTTATCTTCATTTCCTGGAATTGATTTCCATACGTCTAAGGCAGATTTACCATCAGCTCCAGTTGCCCCAGTTTCACCTTTTTCTCCTCTATCACCTTTGATGGCTGTAGCGAAATCTGTTGCGGTTTTATTTTCGTTGCCAGGAATCGATTTCCATACATCTAGGGCAGATTTACCATCGGCGCCAGTTGCACCTGTTTCGCCTTTTTCACCTTTGATCGCTGTGGCGAAATCTGTAGCAGTTTTATTTTCGTTACCTGGAATTGATTTCCATACGTCTAAAGCAGATTTACCATCAGCACCAGTTTCACCTGTTTCGCCTTTTTCACCTTTGATTGCTGTTGCGAAATCTTCAGCTGTTTTATCTTCATTTCCTGGAATTGATTTCCATACGTCTAA
>CAUQZV010000011.1:0-42963 GCA_963522415.1 uncultured Veillonella sp.
GTTTTTATCTGCTTCAAATGTTACTTTGTCACCAGCTTTTACAAGTTGGTTAGTTGCTGCTGCCCCTAATTCACCTGCAGTTGTTGCTGCAGATGTAGCTGTCCATGCAGCATTGTTAATAGCCTCCACAACATTACTTACTGTAGCAATTTTATTTTCATCACCTGTTTTTGCTACAACAGTTCCTGCTGTATTACCTTCTGTAACCTTATTGATCGTACCAGTGTTAACTGTTAAGCCAGTATCCCCTGTCTTAATCGTAGTATTGTCAGTTTTTACTTTTAAGCCATCATCAGTTACTTCTAAAGACTTATCTCCTGGTTTTACAGTAATTTTGTTATCTGTAGTTTTTTCTAAACCCTTACCAGTGTTTACATTGTATTTTATTTTAGAGGTTGTCTGATCTGTTGTTTCTACGACAGCTGTTGTACCCTCACCATTAACAAAGTTCACAGTATCATATGGTTTCACAAAATCTTTCGCTGCATCATTATTTTGTAAGTTCCAACCAGCGTTCAATACATCACCTACAGTGGCTGCATTGTTTTTGTTTACTTGGTCAGTTCCTGTTCCCAATGATGGTGCTGTTGCACTAGTTGTTGGTGCGTCTGTACCTGCTTTAGCACCTTGTAAATTCCCTGCTACATTTGTAATTGGATTACCACCATTGTTTAAACCATTTTGATTTAATGTAACAGTGTCTGCATCAGTAGCATTAGGCTTTTTAAAGGAAACTCCATTTGGTGTAATCTTCACCGTATTATTATTAGCATCTTTGAATTCAGCACTTGTTAAGTCTTTTAAGTCTGTTTTCAAGGAATAAATAAAGTTTTTACCATCCTGTTTAATTGATAAATTATCGCCAGCTTTGAAAGTTACGGTATTACCAGCTTTGATTAACTCTTCAGTAGCAGCAGCACCAATCATAGTACCAGTGCCCTCTGTACCTGCTGTGGCTTTCCAGCCCAGTTCTTTTAAAGCCTTTACTACTTCATCAGCAGTTACTAATTTACCATTTGTCGTAGTTGCAGTTGGTACACCATCTGTTGTTGTAATTGTACCAGTTTTTGGAGTTAATGTAATGGTATCGCCACCTGCTGTTACCTCTAACAATTTACCATCGCTAGATTTAACAGTAAACTTGATAGGATCTTGTTGAGTTAGATTTTGTGGCTCTGTTTCGCCAGATGTATCGTCTCCATTTTGACCAGCTAATTTAATTGCTTTATTCACTAGTTTATGGATTTGGCTACCGTTGATGGCATCTTTAGAGCTGTCGGAGATAGTTCCATCTGCTACATTTGTAATTTTCACCGGTTTTGTATCATCTTTATCGGATACCTTAATATTTCCATCAGCTGTTGCAGAGAATTTTGGACCTTCACTATTACCTATTTGCACAGTGTTGAAAGAAGGATTCTCAACCGTAGCAAATGCAATTTTACCATTTGTGTTATGTGTTACATTTAGATTTTTACCAGCAATCATTTCTATAGTATTGCCTGCTTTAATGGATTCACCCGTTTCAGCGACAGTACTATTTGTATTTCGTGTACCCCCTTCAATAGCACTTGCTTTCAATGTGAAAGCCGCACTATTCACAGCATCTACTACAGAATCTACGGTAGCAATTTTGCCAGTATCTCCCTCTGTTACCTTCACAGTACCAGGGTTATTACCATCTTCTTTAATACCACCAGTAACAACTTTTAATCCACTATCTCCTGTAGTAATCGTTGTGTTATCAGTTTTTGCCTTTAAACCAGCCGTTGTTACTTCTAACGATTTATCTGCTGGTTTTACAGTAATTTTGTTATCTGTAGTTTTTTCTAAACCATTACCAAGATTTACGCTATATTTTACAGTAGATGTTATACCATCATTTGCAGTTGCTACAGCCACTGAAGTTCCATCGCCATCGATAAAATTCACAGTGTCATATGGTTTCACAAAATCTTTCGGTGCACCTTTTTCTTGTAAGTTCCAACCAGCATTCAATACATCGCCTACAGTGGCTGCATTATTTTTGTTTACTTCGTCAGCTCCTGTTCCCAATGTTGGTGCTGTTGCGCTAGTTGTTGGTGCGTCTGTACCTGCTTTAGCACCTTGTAAGTTGCCTGCTACATTCGTAATCGGGTTACCACCGTTATTTAAACCATTTTGGTTTAATATCACTGTGTTTTCAGTTGTGCCCGCTGGTTTTGTAATGGTAATACCAGTTGGAGTAATTTTTACTTTATTATCTCCATCTTTAAATTCAGCGCTTGTTAAACCAGTTAATGCTGGGTTTAAGGAATAAATAAAGTTTTTACCATCTTGTTTGATCGATAAATTATCGCCAGCTTTGAAGGTTACTGTATTGCCAGCTTTGATTAACTCTTCAGTAGCGCCATCACCAATCATAGTACCCGTGCCATCTGTGCCTGCTGTCGCTTTCCAGCCCAGGTCTTTTAAAGCCTTTACTACTTCATCAACAGTCACTAATTTACCATTTTTCGTAACTGCAGTTGGTACACCATCTGTCGTCGTAATGGTACCAGTTTTTGGAGCTAATGTAATTGTATCATTTGCTGCCGTTACATCTAACAAGGTTCCATCACTAGATTTAACAGTAAACTTGATACCATCTTTTTGATTTAGATTTTGTGGATCTGTTTCAGTAGCTTCTTCCTCTCCATTTTGACCAGCTAATTTAATTGTATTATTCGCTAGTTTATGGAATTGACTACCATTAATAGCATCTTTGGATGTTTTAGAGATCTCACCGTCTTTTACATTTGTAATTTTTACTGGGTTTGTATCATCTTTATCAGATACCCTAATATTACCATCAGCGGTGGCAGAAAATTTTGGACCTTCACTGTCACCCACTTGCACAGTGTTGAAAGAAGGGTTGTCTACCGTAGCAAATATGATTTTACCATTTTTATTATGTGTTACCTCTAGGTTTTTACCAGCGATCATTTCTATAGTACTGCCTGCTTTAATAGATTCACCCGTTGCAGTTACAGTACTACCTGTATTTCTTGTACCACCTTCAATAGCACTTGCTTTCAATGTGAAAGCAGCATTATTTACAGCATCTACTACAGAATCTACAGTAGCAATTTTGTTATTGTCTCCATCTGTTACTTTCACAGTGCCAGGGGTAGTACCAGCTTCAATACCACCAGTGACAACTTTTAATCCATTAGTAGGGTCAGTTGTAATCGTAGTACCATCTGTTTTAACTTTTACACCATCTTTGGTTACTTCCAAAGATGTATCTGCTGGTTTTATGGTAATTTGGTTAGCACTATTTTTCTCTAATCCATTACCTACATTAACATTGTATTTCACAGTAGATGTTTTGTTCTCTGTAGTGTCTACCACAGCTGTTGTGCCATTACCATCCGCAAAGTTCACAGTATCATATGGTTTTACGAAGTCTTTTTCTGTACTGTTATTTTGTAAGTTCCAGCCAGCTTCTAATACGTCACCAACTGTGGCTACATTGTTTTTGTTGACTTCGTTAATTCCTGTTCCCAAAGTTGGGGCTGTTGCGCTAGTCGTTGGTGCTGTACTGTTTAGTTTAGCACCTTCTAAGTTACCAGCCACATTTGTAATCGCATTGCCACCATTATTCAAGCCATTTTGACTTAATGTAACAGCATTTGCATCCGTAGCATTAGGCTTTTTAAGAGAAACTCCTGTTGGTGTAATATTTACCACATTATTGTTAGCATCTTTAAATTCAGCGCTTGTTAAACCTGAAAGCTCTTTTGCTAATTTGAATTTAATCGTTCTTTCATCGCCATAGACAACGCCAATATTATTATCTGTTAACTCTCCGGTAGCGCCACCCTTAAGATCTAAACGACTATCTGCCATACTTCTAGCAACTACTTTTTTCTTATGGGCATCCGCACTCTTTTCCTCTGCTTTTTTCCCTACAATTTTACCCGCTGTAGAATCATCAGCTCCGTAAAAATACACAGGATCGGTTGTCAAATGTTGCAATATACCAAAGAACTGGGATCCATTGATGGCATCTGTGGAGTTTTCATCAACACGGCCTGCTGCCACGTTTTTCAATTGACGTTCATAGCCTGCCTTACCGAAGGACACCACGTCACCAGCAAGGGTATTTTCCCCACCTTTCCAGGTAAAATTAAGATCACCAATTGTTGCATTTATTTCTTTTGTGCCCTCTTTTTCCGTAGTAGCACCACCACCAATGGCTACGGCATTATCTCGATCTGCTGTGGCACCTGAACCGATAGCCACACCATTGACAACTTTTGCTTTAGCGGCAGTACCCAAAGCTAATGAAATATCGCCCGCCTCAGCTTTTACACCGATTGATACAGCAGCTTCTCCTGCAGAAGTATCGGCATATTGTCCTCCATCCCACTTTAAATTTTTACCGGTTAATTTATTATATGCAGTACCAATCGTGGCCGTCGACCGATTTCCCTCCAAGTCTGTATAAGTAGTCATGATTGTCTCTGTTTTATCTACATCATCATTACCGATAGCAATAGAAGAGTTACCTCTTGCAATCGTATTTGAACCAATGGCGATAGACTGATCTCCATACGCACGAGCCCCTAAACCAGCCGCACTCCCTGCCCCAATAGCTACGGATTGATTAAAGCTACCATCTTTCGCTGGATTATCAGCAGGCTTGTGTTCATCGTAACCTGCTGTGGCATATGTACCGATAACTACATTTCTAGTACCCACACTACCAGTGGCATCACCAATATGAACAGAGTTGTCACCAGCTTTACTAATAGCACCACCAATAGTAATCCCCCAAGGGGATACTGTCGAGCTTTGATTATTTATCTTAGTAGCAGTTGTTGTATCATTCTCAGTAGCGCCAATCAGCACCGACGCCTCTACTCGATCTACATTCATAACCGCCGGTGCCACAGCCACAGCCATGGACATCGCCGCCGTAGACATAACAATCGCTTTTGCCTTGTTGCGACCTACACGTTTTGCCATCTCTGATACGACTACATAGCAGCCCTTTGTCTTACTCCAAATTACTTTATATATACGGTTCAATCCCATAAATTCTTCCTCCTTCAGTACTCCCTGCACTCCCTGTACTGTCTATACAACGTTTAAACTCTACACACTCCCCTATAGGGTACTATTTGCATTAGGTTCACTTATATCACGATGTAATATCACGATGGTAACAACATGTAATATAACTACAAATAAACCTTTGGGTTTCCAAAGGTTTTAGAAGTGAACAGAAATATATTTATGAACTATTCGCTTATTTTACAATTCGTAGATAATTTCTATTACAAGATGTATTGTATCAATCTAGTTTAACTTATTTCGATATCATTATATATGAATTTCTATGCAATAGCAATAATAATTTAGAGAAAACCTTCATGTACATTAACTTTACACTACTGGTTGATATTTTTTTACACGCTATATTTACTTCATTCTATTTTCATTTTTGACTATAAATTCATATTTTGCATTTTTTTATACGCTATATTGAATTTTAAGAAGAGTTTATAAATTTTTATTCTTCTGTATTTTTATATGTAATTGCTTATATCATATTTAGACTCTTCTACCCCCCCCATTTTTAATCAAAACGTTTATTTTTAACATATAATAATGCAATATATAATACGGTATTTAACCTTATTTTTTATACTAACTATCATAGATAAAAAGTTATATTGCATTCTCTTTTTCAAAATAAAATCTACAATATATAAAAATATATAACAGTTCAAACTATCATTTTTTCATCTTGAATGTCATTATACATAGTAATCCTATACTTCTCCTGACTTTCTAAACCAATTAAACCCAAGAAAATCATAATTAGTTACAAACACCACAAGGCTGCATAACGGAACAAATAACGATTGTATTGCACCTACAACCTGTGCTATAATTAAACCAACAAAAGAAGAGCCATCGACGTCTGCTAGCGTTAGGCTCATCTCAAGACTTTCAAAATGGATAGCCTAACGTGTATAAGTATTAGCAGTACTTATCTTTTACGTTAGGCTTTTTCATTAGTCGATTTATTTAAACCAATCAATGAGATGTACTAGTAATTTTAGAATTAAAATCAATAGATCAATTTTTCTAAACTTTTTCATAGTATCACCTCCTCCTATATTAGGAAGAGATGAGCCTAACAACACGTCAATAGCTCTTACATTTTTTATTATAGTACAATCTATTCGTACTGTTTATATAATCTTAATCCCCTAGCGATCAGCAAACTAAGCAAAGCGCAAGTTTGCAAATGACTCTATTCTTTGAGGAACGCCGTTACGAGTAGTAGCCTTTGTGGCGTTCCTTAACTACCTAAATCACACAAACGCAAAAGACCGCAACATGCTCCTGAACAAACCTACCGTAGAATCAGTTTGAGAAGGAGTATGTTGCGGTCTTCCCTTTGCCTTATTTAATTACGAACGCCACAAGGCTACATAGCGAAACAAGTGACGATTGTATTACCTCTATAACCTATGCTATAAGTTACTTATTTAATAACAAAAGTCGTTCAATTTCCAATACATTCGGGAAAATTAATCGTATCCCTTTTCTTTGTAACGCTAAAACTTTACGAGCCTTCTTTTGTAATTCTCTTTCAAATCGACCGTCAACTCTGACAGGTTTTTTGTAAATTCCATCTACGTATTCATTTTTAATATATAAGATACTAACTGGACACATATTCTGAATTAGAAAAGCCTTCTCATACCCAAGAACTTCCCCAAATAAAATAGTGTCACATTTTCCATATTTATCAATCTTCGTATTATATATTTTCTGAAATTTATCTACTTGAGATGAAAAAGGTATCATCCAATATAATTTAGTTGCTGTATCTAAAAAAGCATAGAAGCATGGTCTATCATGTGGCTGACAATCTATAGTTTCTTTATTTTTCATTAAGTGTGGATCTGGAAAATCTATAAAGTATTGATCTTTTATATAATAAAAGTGACCTGTATTCATAAACTCCTCCCTAAAAAATAGACCCCATTCTTTTGAATGGAGTCTAACTATTTGAGCTCGAACACTTATTGAGTCGCATATCGAGTAGCGACAACCATTTGAACTTAATCTTATTTTAGTTGCTTATTAAGTAACAACAAATATTAGAGATACTAGTATCTCTGATAACAGTATACGCATTGAAAAAGATAAAGTCAATAATAAAATCTATATCCTTTCCCTGAGGAACGCCGTTACGTGTAGTAGCCTTTGTGGCGTTCCTTAACTACCTAAATCACACAAACGCAAAAGACCGCAACATGCTCCTGAACAAACCTGCCGTAGGATCAGTTTGAGAAGGAGTACGTTGCGGTCTTCCCTTTACATAAATTAGCTATTCGAACGCCACAAGGCTACATAGCGAAACAAGTGACGTTGTATTTAACTCCTAACTATGCTATACTTAGCATATCAAAAAGAAGAGCCATCAACGTGCAGCTAGCGTTAGGCTCATCTCTAAAAAGTGTAAATAAGAAATGGCCTAACGTGTTAAGGTGTAGTAGACCTTATACGTTAGGCTTTTTCATTGTCTACTTAAGTAGATCAATGAGCTGAATTGCTAAACTAGCAATAGAAATAATCAAAGAGATTTTTTCATACTTAGTCATAGCAACCACCTCCTCCCGTAGTAGGAAGAGATGAGCCTAACAACACGTCAATGGCTCTTACAATTCTAATTATAGCACAATCTATTCGTACTGTTTATATAAACTTATTACCAATCCAAACAGCAAACTAAGCAAAGCGTAAGCTTGCAACTGACACCGCCACAAGTACCCTTCCACTGAGGAATGCCATTACGAGTAGCAGCCTTTGTGGCGTTCCCTCACTACCTAACTCACACAAACACAAGAAGAGCGTGGTATATCCCAGAGTAAACCTCAGTGTAACGTAAGTTTACGGCGGGATGTGCCACGCTCTTCCATTATGCTAATTTAGATGCGCCACAAGGCTACATAGCTTCACAAGTGACGACTTACTTTTTGATCCAAGGCATCAATTTACGTAATTCACCACCTACTTCTTCCACTTGATGTGCTGCAGATTGTTTACGTTGTTCTGTAAGGTATGGGTAACCTGCTGCGTAGTCACCAAGGAATTGATCAGCAAATTTGCCGTCTTGGATATCTTTCAATACACCACGCATAGCTTCCTTCGCAGATGCTGGGATTACTTTCGGTCCTGTAATATAGTCACCGAACTCAGCTGTGTTGGAAATGGATTTACGCATTGTTTCGAAACCACCTTCGTAGATCAAGTCGATGATTAATTTCATTTCATGAACACATTCAAAGTATGCGTTAACTGGGTTGTAACCAGCTTCTACCAATACTTCGAAACCAGTTTGCATCAACGCGCATACGCCTCCGCAAAGTACTGCTTGTTCACCGAATAAGTCAGTTTCAGTTTCTTGACGGAAGTCAGTTTCCAAGATACCGGAACGGCCACCGCCTACACCAGATGCCCAAGCTAATGCTACTTCTTTAGTATCTCCGCTTGGATCTGCGTATACAGCGTACAAGCAAGGAACGCCGGAACCTTCTTGGAATGTACGACGTACTAAGTGACCAGGGCCTTTAGGAGCTACCATGAATACGTTTACGTCAGCAGATGGTTTAATTTTACCGAAATGAATGTTGAAACCATGAGCAAATGCCAAGTACGCACCTTTTTTAAGGTTAGGAGCGATGGATTTTTCGTAAGTTTCTGCTTGTAATTCATCTGGAATTAAGATCATCACAACGTCTGCACCTTTTACAGCCTCGCCTGTTTCTTTGACTACGAAACCAGCTTCTTCTGCTTCTTTCCAAGATTTGGAACCTTCACGAAGACCGATTTGTACATCCATGCCGCTTTCTTTCAAGTTCAACGCATGCGCATGACCTTGGGAACCGTAGCCAAGAACTGTAATTTTTTTACCTACTAATGCTTGTAGATTGCAATCTGCATCATAAAATACTTGTGTGCCTAAAATGTTACCTGCCATTGTGATAACCTCCTACTTTGTAATACATAATGATGTTTATAATTTACTAGATTTTCTAGTAAAATTCAACTGATTTTAAGCCATTCAGCTTACGGATTTACCATACTTAGTATGATAATTTAGTATAAATAAAAATATCTTTGTACACTCTGTAAAAACATTTTATGAAAGTACTTGCAACCAAGGTCGATCTTGGACCCAAGTTACTTTAACGGATAAACCATAGAGTTTCGATAAAATCTCATCGGTAATGACCTCCTGTTTCGGCCCCGCTTGGAAGATTTTACCTTCTTTCAAGAGTGCCACATGGGTCACTGTGGGAAGGATTTCCTCGATTTGGTGCGTCACATAGATGAATGGACACGGACTATCCTGTGCCCCTCGTCGATTGAGATGACGGAGCAATTGTTCTCGGCTCGGTACGTCCAGTCCATTGCATGGTTCATCTAAGATGAGCAAGTCTGGACTCGTCATCAAAGCACGACCGATTAAAACACGGCGTTGCTCCCCTGTGGAAAGTACCCCAAAGTGACGATGTTCCAAATGTTGTAATTCCATATCTGCTAAAACCGTATCACAGCGTTGTTCTTCTTCCTCTGTCACATCGCGATACACACCAATGGTACCATGCGCTCCAGAGAAAAGAATTTGTCGTACTGTTTCGTCTCGCATGGTTCGTTCAAATTGCCCTAAGGTAGAACTGACGAATCCGATGCGATCTTTCACATCTTTCCACACACATTGTCCAAAGATATGTCCTAGGACACGCACCTCACCACGGGTGGCACAGGTGTAGGCCATAATCATGCCCAGTAAGGTGGACTTGCCTGCCCCATTGAGACCCAATAGCGCCCAGTTTTCCCCTACGTTCACATGCCAATCTACACCTTGCAAAATCGCTTCTCCATTGCGGACAAAGGTAACCCCTTCATAATGTAACAACTCACCTTGTTTTGGTATAGTCATTACATTTTCTCTCCACGGCTCATAGCGGTGCAACCTGTTTTCGCAATTTCCAGAATGCCATATTCTTTCATAATTTCTATGAAAGCATCTAGTTTCTGTGTTTCTCCTGTAATTTCTATAACGATAGAGCTAGGTCCTACGTCGAGTACATTGCCACGGTACACATCTGCTAATTGGATGATTTGTGGTCGTACAGACACGTCGGCTTTTACCTTGATGAGCATCAATTCACGGCGCACTACTTGTTCTGGAGAGAACACTTTTACTTTGATAGCATCCACTAGTTTGTAGATTTGTTTTTGGATTTGGTCCAATTGCACTTCGTCTGTTTCCACCGTTAAGGTAATCCGAGCTTGATCCTTTGGAATGGAAATGCCCGATGTCATTTGGGTCACGGAGTAGCCACGACGATTGAACAAGGATAAAATTCTAGCCCCGATGCCTGGTTTATTTTTTGTAATCACTAACACTTGGTGTTGTTGTACTTTACTCATTGTCAGGGCCTCCTTTCAATCCCATCATATCTTTGGCTGTGCAACCGGCTGGAATCATTGGGAATACATTTTCTTCTCGTTCTACCACGCAGTTAATCACTACTGGCTCGTCAGATAGGATCAAGTCTCGCAATTGGCTCCGCAACTCTTCGATGGTGGATAATGTCACCCCTTGTACACCATAGGCTTTTGCCAAGGTTTCAAAGTCTGGGTTCACCTCTAAATCTACGAAGGAATAGCGACGTTGATTAAACAACTCTTGCCATTGACGAACCATGCCCAAGAAACCATTGTTGATGATGACAACTTTTACAGGGATATTATACGCTTTCAATAAAAGCAATTCTTGGCTATTCATTTGCAAGCCTCCATCACCTGTGATGAGTACTACCTTTTTATCTGGTTGTGCCACTTGTGCACCGATAGCCGCTGGCAAACCAAAGCCCATCGTACCGGCACCACCGGATGTGATGATAGTATTCGGCTTGGAGAAGGTAATGAATTGAGATGTCCACATTTGGTGTTGTCCTACGTCTGTGACCACAATAGCATTACCCTTCAAGATATTGTCAATTTCATAGATTACCTTTTGTGGCAATAGAGAATCTCCCTCGTGAGGATGCACTCGAATTGGATATTCCTCACGCCATTCACGGATGCGTTCCAACCAACTTTCATGCGTTTGTGGAGTCAATTCATGATTTATTTCATTCAATACATGTTTCAAATCTCCAACGATAGGTATATCGATAAGTTTATTTTTACCAATTTCAGCTGGGTCAATATCTACATGGATGATCGTAGCATCTTTACAGAACTCCTTCGGTACCCCTGCAATACGATCGTCGAAACGAGTCCCTAATGCTAACACTACATCTGCTTCATTCACAGCATAGTTGGCATATACTGTACCATGCATGCCTAACATACCTAGCGATAATTGGTGTTCTCCTGGAAAGGAGCCTAAGCCCAATAACGTATTCACTACTGGAACTTGGCATGTAGTAGCTAATTTGTAAAGTTCTTCTGTAGCATTCGATAATAGTACCCCATGACCTGCTATGATAAGCGGTCGTTTCGCACCTTTCAATAGATCGATAGCTTTCTTGATTTGTTTTGGATGCCCAATGTAATTCGGATCATAGCCTTCGATAGAAATTGGTTCATTAAAAATAGCTTCAAATTCTTCATAGGAAATGACATCTAATTGCGCATCTCGTGTGATATCTACCAGCACGGGACCTGGTCGACCGGTAGTCGCTAAGTAGTACGCTTCTTTCACAGTGCGTATCATGTCTCGGATATCTTTCACCAAGTAGTTATTTTTCGTCACCGGCATGGTAATACCCACAATATCTGATTCTTGAAACGCATCTTTTCCCAGCAAGTGGTTGCACACCTGACCTGTAATGGCCAAGAGAGGAATAGAATCCATATGCGCCGTCATAATACCTGTCACTAGGTTCGTCGCCCCTGGACCAGATGTGGCTAGGCAAACACCACATTTACCAGACGCACGAGCATAGCCGTCCGCTTCATGGGCCGCCCCTTGTTCATGACGTGCTAAGTAATGGTTAATACCCTCGAAATCATAAATTTCATTGTATATAGGAATTACGGCGCCGCCGGGATAGCCAAATATATCTGTCACTCCCAAGCGCTTCAATGTTTCTAGGAGTATGCGAGCTCCTCGAATCATTTTCTGTTCACTCATAGTTTATCCTCTTTCTATATCCATCTCATCCATTAGTCATGTTCATTAAATTCATTAGAACTCATACGGTGAATGATATAACCACGGTTCGCCATAGCCGCCGTAATTTTCTTGATATGCTCTTCTCCGTTCGTTTCCACAGTTACTACCAATTCCACTTCATGGAATCTGTCTAAGTTTTTAAACTGATTATGCTCTAATTTGATGACATTTGCATTTTGTTCTGCTAGGATTTCAGACACCGCCACTAATTGGCCAGGTTTATCTGATAAATTCACAGCAAAGGTGAAAATACGCCCCCGTACGACTAAACCTTTGGTAATCATGGACGCAATGGTCAACACATCAATGTTACCACCGCTCAAAATGCTGACCACTGTTTTGCCTCGCACTCTTAGTTTTTTTAAACCTGCCACTGAAAGTAACCCAGCATTTTCACCGATAATTTTATGTTTTTCCGCTAATAATAGAAAGGCTTCCATCAATTCATAATCAGATACGGTTACGATTTCATCCACATAAGTTTGAATATATTCCAAATTCTTTGTGCCGATTAATTTCACAGCCGCTCCATCTGCAATGGTGCTCACCGATGGTAGTGCTATTGGTTTTCCCTCTTCTACAGCTGCTCTTGCACTGGCTGCACCCTCTGGTTCTACACCGATAATCTTCACTTGTGGATTTTTTAACTTTGCTGCTGCTGCTACACCAGAGATTAATCCACCACCACCAATTGGTACTAAGATAATATCTGCATTTGGTAATTCTTCTAAAATTTCTAAAGCAATAGTCCCTTGACCTTCGATGACATCTTCATCATCGAAAGGATGGACAAATACATAGCCATGTTTTTGTTGTAGTTCGCAAGCTTTTTCATAAGCTTCGTCATAGACTTCGCCAGCTAGCACCACTTCTGCTCCGTATTGGCGCGTCGCTTCTACTTTGATGAGCGGTGTGTGGCGTGGCATGACGATGACTGCTTTAATGCCTAAACGTTGGGCTGCTAGCGCCACTCCTTGTGCATGGTTACCTGCGGACGCCGCAATAACGCCACAGGCTTTTTCTTCTTCTGTTAATTTAGAAATTTTATTGTAAGCGCCCCGCAATTTGAAAGACCCTGTGCGCTGTAAATTTTCCGGTTTAATATATACATCATTGCCTGTTTCTTGTGAGTACACAGAGCTATGAATTAATTTTGTTTTCACGGCGATAGTAGCGAGTCTCTCCCTAGCCTCCATGAAATCGTATAATTTATGCATATAAACATCCTTTCCTAAGTCTATATCCTGACTACATTCCCTCTTATGCTTCATCTAGGATTTCGATAGCACCTTGTGCCGCTGAGGATACATGCATAGCATATTTTTTCAAGTATCCTGTCACATCTGATCTGTACGGTGCTAAATTTGCTTTTCTTCGTGCAATTTCTTCCTCTGAAAGTTTCACATTCAAGGAACGATTTGGAATGTCGATTTCAATAATATCTCCATCTTCTACGATGGCAATCGTTCCGCTAGAAGCTGCTTCTGGAGATACGTGACCAATGGATGCGCCACGAGTAGCACCAGAGAAACGACCATCTGTAATCAAGGCTACATCTTTACCAAGACCCATACCTGTAATCGTCGCTGTTGGTGTCAACATTTCACGCATACCTGGACCACCTTTTGGACCTTCGTAGCGAATGATGACAACATCGCCTTTCACAATTTTGTGACCCATGATCGCTTCTACCGCTTCTTCTTCGCTGTTGAATACTTTCGCTGGACCAGAATGAACGAGCATTTCTGGATCTACAGCACCTTCTTTGACCACGGAACCGTCCGGAGCTAAATTACCTTTCAATACAGCGATACCACCTGTGGTGTATACTGGATCGCTCCAAAGATGGATGACATCTTCATCTAGGACTTTCACAGTTTTAGCAATCGTGCCTTGGTCCACCAAGCTCACCGATTTTGCACTTTCATGCAAGTGACCTTGTTCTTGTAAACGGTGCATTACTGCATACACACCTCCTGCGGCATGTAAATCTTCGATAAAATATTTACCAGATGGAGACAATTTCGCCAATTGTGGTGTATCCCCTGCAATACGATTGAAATCATCCAATGTTAAAGATACGCCCGCTTCATGCGCGATGGCTGGTAAATGTAAGGCTGTGTTGGAAGAACCACCCAATGCCATATCGACTGCTACCGCATTTTCAAAGGCTTCTTTCGTCAATACATCTTTTGGACGTAAGCCTTCTTGTAAGACTTCCATTACTTGCATGCCTGCACGTTTTGCTAGACGTAAACGCTCGGAGTAAACAGCAGGAATCGTACCATTACCTGGTAATGCCATACCCAATGCTTCTGTTAAGCAGTTCATGGTGTTCGCTGTATACATACCGGAGCAGGATCCACAAGTAGGACAAGCTACGTTTTCAATATGTTCTAATTCTTCTTCGGAAATGAGACCTGCTTCAAATTTACCTACCGCTTCAAACACATCAGATAAACCGATTTTTTTACCATTGTGCACGCCTGCTAGCATAGCACCACCAGAAACGAACACAGATGGTAAGTTCAAACGAGCAGCGGCAATCAACATACCTGGCACGACTTTATCGCAGTTAGGAATAAATACCATTGCATCGAATGGTGTGGCCATCGCAGAGGCCTCGATGGAGTCAGCGATAATATTGCGTGTCACCAAGGAATACTTCATACCGATGTGGTTCATCGCTAATCCGTCACAAATACCGATGGTATTAAATTCCATAGGAATACCGCCAGCCTCGCGGATACCATCTTTCACAGACTGTACAAGATTTTTCAAATGTACATGACCTGGAATGATTTCATTGAAAGAATTGGCAATACCGATAATTGGTTTTCCAATTTCCTCGTTAATAAATCCTAATGCTTTTAATAATGAACGATGAGGAGCTCGTGTAGCTCCTTTTGCTACTCTATCACTGCGTACCATATGATGATCCTTTCTACTTATATAAATATAATTTATAAACACTGTTATAGTTACATATTGTTGTCTATATCCTATGTCTATTCACGCGTTAAATCAATAAGATTTTTATGATATATATCTATTTGATTTTCCTTTGGAGTTTATTATGTTCCTTGTAAATCTATAACCCATATCTGTCACTCTGACATAGTATGTTAGACATAAAAAAGGGCGATCCCTAGGGAATCGCCTTTTAATATATATGTATGCACGTTAATCAAATAGACTACAACAACCTAGATTCCTTATGCTGTACACAAAGAAACCTAAGATGGTAGCTCTACCGAAGAAAAGGCGACCTCTATGGAATTGTTAGTTCTAATGACGTTCACTACTAGGAACAGGACGAGCACGAGAATTGCTAACAATACCATGATAATCTCCTTTCTGTACAATATGCGTACGAATCTTAACTATAAGTGTAATACTTTAAAAATAAAATAACTGTCTACTATTGTAACACCTTTGTCCACTGTGTGCAAGTACATATCTATATTTTTTTACTTTTTCAGATGTGTTATTTTCCACAATTTGTTATACTATAAGCGTTACTTCCCCTATACTGGTAACAGAAAGGGGGTGCTTGTCAATGGATATGGTCATCAACTTCATTATTTCTGTTGTGGCAGGTATAGTCAGCAACTATATTTGCAAGTGGCTAAACAGAAAGAAACGAAGTAACTAGCCCAACAAGAGATAGCTCTCTATAAAAAGCAAAACCCCACGGTTGGCAGACCGTGGGGTTTCTTTTGCTTGTAAATGGAAATCATCAACTTTCTTCCATATCCATTATATCACAGGTTAATAAAATTTTAAATCTTATTCTCCTAAAAAGCGTTTTGCCTCGCAGTAGTTTACGATACCTTCTACTACTTTTTTAGCTTCCCGCATAGCCAATACTACAGTAGCTGGTTTATGCACTACATCACCACCTGCAAATACACCTTGACGGCTTGTCATACCATATGGCATATCACGTGTTACCACATAGCCAGACTCATTCACTTCAATACCATTACCAGGGCCTACTAAGCGAGCATTTGGTTTATGACCGATGGCTACAATAATTTTATCTGCTGGTAAAGTAAAGTCTTCGCCAGTGCTTTTCACAGATCCATCTTCTTGTAATTCTTGTCGTGTAAATGTCAACCCTTCCACGATATCTGAACCTGTTACTTCTTTTGGAGCGACTAAGAATTCAAAATGAACACCTTCTTCTTTTGCTTCTTCAAATTCAGATGGGTTCGCTGGCATTTGCTCTTCCCCACGACGGTACGTCACGGTTACACTTTCGGCACCGAGACGAACACAAGTACGAGCCGCATCCATTGCCACGTTACCAGCACCGATGATGACAACTTTATCACCTTTGTACACGGGAATTAAAGACTCTTCCGCTCTACCATTTTGCACCAACTGCACCGATGTCAACAAAGCCATGGCTTGTAACATTCCCGCTTTATCATCACCAGGTAAAGAAATTTCTGCTGGTACATGTGTACCTGTAGCAATAAAGATAGCATCAAAGCCTTCTTCAAATAAAGAATCTAAGTTGCGATCTGGACCGATTGTTACATTACACTCAAAAGTAACACCTAATCGTTCCAAGCTTTGCACTTCACGGCGCACAATTTTTTTACCTAATCGGAACTCAGGAATACCGAATAATAGGATACCACCCGGCTCATCTTGGCGCTCAAACACTGTTACCGCATAGCCTAATTTTGCCATATCTCCAGCCACTGTTAAACCAGCAGGACCAGACCCAATAATAGCAATTTTTCCTTGGTCTTTACGGTTTGGTTTCACCTTACGAAGGTTATTATCACTTTCAAAATCAGCTGCAAAGCGCTCTAATTTACCGATATTAATAGGTTTGTTTGCACGATTTAAAATACATGCCCCTTCACATTGTTTTTCACGAGCACACACACGGCCACACACAGCTGGCAAGCTGCTGCGCTCCGCAATGATATCGTTGGCTAAACCAAAATTACCATTTGCAATGGCTTGTATAAAACGAGGAATTTCATTTTCAATAGGACAACCTGTACGGCATAATGGCTTCGCACAGTTCAAACAACGCTTTGCCTCTGCAAAGGCCTCTTCCATCGTATAATCTTTATCAAATTCTAGTTCATGTCTTAACTCCATAAAGACCTCCTTGCACCACTCTGGTGACACACTTCTCCTTTACATACTCTATTTATAGGTTCTTACTTATTTCAATATAATACGTATAGTATACCATAGACTAGCCATTTCCACTGTAACAATGGCTACACCCTTACTATATCTATAACTATAAGTACTCCTTTTCTTAGTGAAAGTACTAAAAGATATATCCTATAGTATACCATATGTGCGCACTGTGTGTAACTATGTATTTTTATATATTATGCAATGATACCCATATCGTTTCACACACTTTGCAACGATAGACTATATACATATGATACAACTACTAATAAATCGCTATACTATCGCATGTATAAGCATATGCAACGATACCCCTATCATTTCATTACTGTTGCAACGATGCAAAAAAAGAGGTCCACCTCATGGGTAGACCTCTATATTCATAGTAATTAGTTTGCAGATGTAATGGTTCCTTTGAACGTTTCTGCAATGAACTGTTTGATCGCCTCAGACTGATAAATCTCTGCAATTTTTTTGTACGTTGCATTATCTTTATCTTGTTCACGAGTCGCCAAAATCATCACCGCTAATGGCTCATCTTTTGGTTCTAAGTACAATCCTTTTTCACCTACGTTGATCCCTGCGCTTTGCACATAGTTCATCGGAATCGTCGCTATTGTCACATCATCTAAGCTACGAGGTAATTGTGCTGCCTCAAGTTCTTGAATTTTTAAGTTCTTAGGATTTTCCACAATGTCAGCTACTGTGGCTTTGAAACCAACGCCTTCTTTCAACTTGATAAGACCTGCTCGTTGCAATAAGGCTAAAGCACGTCCACCATTCGTTGGATCATTTGGAATCGCTACGGTATCGCCATCTTTCACATCGATAGGAGATTTTACAGAATTACTGTAGATACCCATTGGCATTAAAATTGTTTTGCCGATTGGTACTAATTTAGAATTATTTTGCTTGTTAAAGTTTTCCAAGAACGGCACATGTTGGTACGCATTCAATTGAATATCTCCATCTGCCAAGGCTTTATCTGGTGTGATGTAGTCAGAAAATTCTACTACTTTCAATTGGATACCTTGTTTTTGTGCTTCCTTCGCTACCGCCTCAGCCACTTGTGCATGAGGACCAGCCGTAGCACCAATTTTAATTTCCTTCGGCGTATCCTGCGTCGTTGTGGATGTACCACAGCCCGCAATGCCTAACGCTAATACACCTACTAATAAGGGCGTGAAAAGTGATTTTAATTTCATAATGCTATCCTTTCATAACTACTCGATATATATTTTTCTATTGAAAGTTCCCTCTCATCTCTCGAGTATTAAGGATATCATAAGCTTTATCTATTGGCTAATACTCGTTTTTACATAGTTATTATAGTTACTAGTTATAATCTTGATATATCTATACCTGTACCTATTGTTTATCACTCAACATACATCAGTATATTTTATTTATATATTATTAAATCTATACTCAGATGAAGTCAGTACATTCTATTATTTATATACTAATACCTATCGTATATATTTCAATAAGAGTCATTCATTTTTATATACTAACCTATGATATCTACATAAAAACAGAGGTCATCACTCCTTATGGTAGCAATGATCCTCTGTTTACATATTATTCATGTAGCATAGCTAATACTTGATTCAATTTTTGTTCTAATTCAGTATTTTTTTCTTCTAACTGTTGGATGCGCACCTCATAATCGTTGGAAATCATAGTTTTCTTTTCATCTTTACCTATTCTGAAAGAAGCACCTGCATTCCAAGATAGGGTATGTCCCGCAAGGCTAAGTCCAAAATTATAGAATCTATCTTTATTTGTGTAATGACCTAGTCCTAATGCCACGCCTTTTGTACCTTTAAATTGACCTACACCAGCCATCACTTGTGTCCGATTTGTACCATCATATGGTAAGGCTTTTAAAGCACCCAAGGCAATCGCAGAGGCCCCTGCGATTTTTGCTGTATCATTGGCCTCTTCTGCCATGGCTTTCACAGTATGAACTTGACTGACAATGCTTTCTGGTTTTGATCCCGTACCAGCATTCATTTTCTCGATTTCTTCAGGTGTATATCCTAATGCATTTGTAATAGCTTTCAACTGTTTTACATTGACCGCATCTGTATCTTTAATACCACCAGCTACATTGACAATTCTTCGTTTCACATCTGGAATATCTAAAGAGCTATTACTACCCAGTTGCATAGTATATCCCTCTGTACCCACTGAGACAACACCTTGGGCTGCTTTCACAGAATCTCCGGAAAAAGCTGATGTACCATCTATCGCAGCTCCGCGCCCTTCTGTTGAAGAATATATACCAAGGGCTACACTATTCTTAGTATTCACGAGTGTTAATTTTCCAAGAGTTATACTACTATCTGCTTTAGAACCTATTTCTGAACGATCACCAATGGCAATAGAATCTTCTGCCAACGTAGTAGCAAAACTACCTATAGCAATACTTCTCTTCTTAGCTGTCACCGCTTGGGAACCCATGGCAATGGATTCATCTAGCCAAGCTCGGCTCGCTTTACCAATAGCAATAGAATCTGTTCCATTTGCACGAACGGCATTACCAATCCCTACCGCATGAAATCCATAAATTCGATTTTTATTTCCTATAGATATAGCTCGGTATGCTACTTTATCTTTATATTCCTCTGGAATCAATGGTGTATCTTTTTCATCTTTTGATTCATCTAAAGGTTTATAATCGTCAGCATTGACTATCTTTTCAGATTGATTTCCTAATTTTGTAGGTGTATCTTGTGGTACCTCTCCTAAGGCTTCATCATCTGTTAATTTACCAACATAGGAACTAGTACCGATAACAATTCCTTCTTCTGCATTTTCTTCAACTGTTGCACCATATCCTAATGCAATGCCAAAATTGGCATTAATATTGTGATTATATCCAATTCCTACAGGGGCAGAAATTCGCTTATCCGCCGATCCAATTTTGCCCTTACCAATTGATACACCACCAGCTGTATAGGCTGTACTTGTATCTCCATTCTTACCTAAGTTTACTTCCTCTGCTAATACTGTTGACGTACACAGTATAGCAACCAATGTCGCTAGTACTATGTTTTTTCTCATCATTTTATACATCCTCCTTAGTATACAAATTATATAATACTTTGATTATATCACACATAATATAATTTTATGAATGTAATATCACATACTATGATTGATTAGTTGTCAGTTCCTCTAAGCAACTTACTAAAACTGAAGTATTTAGTTCTGCAAGGAGTTATATTGATGAACAAAATAACTTATACAAAAAAAGGAAGCTACTCTTATCTGTAACTTCCTTTTTATATCTGGTGCGCCCAGAGGGAATTGAACCCCCGACCTGCAGTTTAGGAAACTGTCGCTCTATCCTACTGAGCTATGAACGCAAGTATACATCTATTATAGTCTAACTGTACTCTCCCTAGCAATATAAAATCTGAAATAAGATTCATTCTGTATCGTATGTGCATATCCACAATACAGAACATTTTTTCTGACCCATTAAGATTCAATAAAGCCTTATAGTACAAGGGTTATTCACTTTTTGTGTATAAGATGTGTATAACTATGGATTTATTAACACTAAATACACAATGTATTAACAAGCTACTCACAACCTATACCCATAGTTATACACTGAGTTATCCACAATTAGGTGGATAACTGCTCTATATGTACGATAAAAGTGTTTATATTTCTTTCGAAATGTTCGATCCATACACACATGTACCAGATTTCTTAGATCTCAGTGCATTTCCTATACATCCACCATATACACAATAAGCCTATAGAACCAATCTTACTATTCTATAGGCTGTTGTATACTTTTCTGTATTAGATATTCTCTTACAATCACACTTTCATCGGTAATGCTCACCGCATCGTCACTTACAAGTGCTAAATATCCAACATATAATCTCACTTATTCAGCAAAATATAATTGACCATCTACTTCTACTGGAATCCCCCAGTCAACTTGTACGCCATTTTTATTCCACATACGAGTTAATGCTAATTTTAAATACTCATAGGACTCCAATGGTTGCACTGTCAACTCATCATATGTATTCAATCCTGTAGCATGCATCACTGTTTGTTCTGTTTGCAAATAGGATTCTACTTTCTCTTTCCAAGCTGCATCATCTAATACCACTTGGCATTCTTTTGTTTCTTTGTTATACGCAATATGACCGCGCTCATTATCTCCATAATGAATTGCTAAATATACCCATTCCATGGTGTACCCTCTTTCATGACTAACATAAGTTATTATGTATATTATACTCATACCTTGATGTATTCTGTTCCTATTATATCGTATCTTTCCAAGTAGTGGCAATATAGGTACTTCTAATTCTATTGAAGTTTACTTTAAATAATTTCTCTACCATCTATATACTTTCAATATCTATACCATTGCTTTTTATTTTTACGTACATTATAATGTACATAAAGAGGTGATACACATGGCAATTATTAATATTACAAATTTTAGAAAAAATATTTTTGAGTATTTAACGCAGACTATTAAATACAATGAACCACTTAGCATCAGCACTAAAGATGGTAATGCCGTCCTATTAAGCGAAGATGATTATTTATCCTTGTTAGAAACTTTATATTTAACATCCAAACCTAGTATGAAAGAAACTTTACTAGAAGGAAAAAACACTCCATTATCCGAATGTATTTCAGAAGAAGAGGTTATTTGGTAATGTATACGTTAACTTATACAAAATCTGCTGTGAAAGATATACCTAAGTTAAAATCTGCAAAACTTGATACAAAAGTAAAGGCATTACTAGAGATTATTAAAGTCAATCCTTACCACACACCACCAAGGTATGAAAAATTGGTGGGTGATTTAGAGGGCTTATATTCACGTCGCATTAATATCCAACATCGACTTGTGTATGAGATCTTTGAGGAAGAAAAAGTTGTTAAAATAATTAGTTTATGGACACATTATGAATAGAATAAAACAGAGGAAAGTTGTACTATATCATCAACTTTCCTCTGTTTCATTTTTATTTATTATTTGTATTCAATGATTATGCTAGTCTGGACTACTCTCCACCGCTACTTTCCGTGTCACCATTACTTTATCTACTCGTGTATTATCCATATCCATGACTTCAAATTGCAATGGTCCGTAGTGACAGCGATTGGCTTCTTTTGGAATACGACCGATTAAGTACGTCACGAATCCTCCTAATGTTTTATATAGGTCGTCTTCTTCTCCTGGCAATAGTTCATCCACTTCAAAATATTCTTTCAGTTCTTCAATGCTGATAAGACCATCCACAAGATACGTACCATCTTCTCGTTGGACGATGCGATTTTCTTCTTCTTTCTTTTCCTCTTCCCCAGATGGCATCAATCCCACGATTTCTTCCATAATATCGTGGAATGTAATCATCCCACTCATACCACCATATTCGTCTAGCACAATGGCTTCATGGGTACCTTCTTCTCTGAAAGCAGATAATACTTTCATCAAGGACAAGGATTCTGGTACTAGCACTGGTTTACGCATACAATAAGCTAGAATATCTTTCATGGGACGATGACTTTCTTTCATCTGTTGTGCTAACACATCTACAGAAGAGACTAAGCCTTTCAACTCATCTAAGGAATCATCACCTACTGGAATACGATGTTCGTTGCATTCCATAATGGTTTCTAGGATGTCCTCATCACTAGCATTGATATCGATCCACGTTAACTGCGTACGAGGTGTCATAATATCGCTAGCATCGAGATCAGCTAAGCGGAAAATATTTTCTACTAACACTGGCTCTTCCTCTTCATAAGCGCCTAGTTCCACACCTTGTACGAGCATTTTATTAATTTCTGATTCCGTTACCGGTGCTTCTTCCTTGTGTTTGACGCCTAATACTTTCAGTAGCATCGTCGTAGACATACTGAGAAGTGCCACAAATGGTTTTGTAATAGTGGCGAAGTATTTCATAGGGATGGCCATCATGATGGCAATGGATTCTGGAGAATTGTAGGCCAACCGTTTCGGTACCAATTCCCCTATCACCAAGGATAAATAGGTTGTTAAAGATACGATGAAAATAGGGCTTATCGTATCCGCATAATCAGCTAGCCATAGTAAGTGTTCTTTAATATATGTCGCCATAGGATCGGAAAAGGTAGCTCCAGAATACAAACCAGTGACGATACTAATCAAAGTAATACCAATTTGTATGGTGGAAAACATTTCATTTGGATCTTCCGCTAGCTCAATGGCCATGCGAGCGCCGAGATTACCTGCTTCTGCTTTTTCTTCTAATAACCCTTTACGAGCATTGATAATGGCTAATTCCGTCATGGAAAATAGACCATTCAAAATAATGAGTATGACTACAATTAAAATTTCTATACCTATGTCACTGCCCACTGATTCTATCTCTCCTTATCGATTCCTAATTAACATACTAAATAACAACCGCGGTTCCTGTACATATTACCATGAGCATACCATTCGTTTCACCCAATGTTTCATAACTCACAGATACACCTACGATCGCATTAGCTCCCATAGCTTTTGCACGCTTACTCATTTCTTTTAAAGATGCCTCACGAGCGCTAGCTAAAGATGATTCATAACTATCGCTACGACCGCCAACAATATCTCGAATAGAAGAGAAAAAGTCTTTCACAAAGTTACGACCTTCCACAACTTCTCCAAACACAATTCCTTTATATTCTTTAATTGGATGACCTTCAATTTGCATAGTTGTTGTAATAATCATACATATCTCCTGTATTCTCACACTGAATCTGATTCAAATCTCATTACACGTATTATATCATATTTAGAATAGTTCCTTCTATGAAAGTAGAACAACACAAAATAACTATATAAAAAAAGGATCTCGCAGACCCTTTTTATTTGTTTACTATATTGATGATACTCTACTCATATACTAATACTTCCAAAATAGTATAACCATTCCAACTAATGGTATCATTGATTAATTTATATACTATTAAATAAATACCTGTTGCACTAAAACCATGTACAATATCGTTCCGCCCCCAATGGATAGAAACATATTTCCCTTCCACAAATGGAGTAATACCGTCACAGCTACGGCAATCATGTCCGGCATGCCATGATACACACCGGATACGTCCACATGTCGCAAGGAAAATACGACCAGCAAACTCATCGTCGCCGATGGCAATACTTTTCCTAAATACTGCACATAAGCAGGTGTTTTCGTTTTTGAGTTAAATATGACAAATGGTAAAAACCGTGTTGCCATGGTGCCTAGCACAACAATGGCAATGGTTATCATCTGTTCTGTGAAAGTCATTGTTGTCCCTCCATTGTGTTACGTAATAGACTTAATATCACCACGATACCAATCATAGCGGGAATCATAAAGTGTTCACTGCCAAATACCAATAAGGCTATCCCAGGAATGATTATGCCTATACTAGAACTGATCAAATTCCGTTGGATTTTATATTGCTCTATAGCCAACACAATAAAGAGTGCGGTGAGTACAAATTCCAAACCTTTTCCATCAAAAGAGAGTACCGATGCAAATAGATTGCCTATGACAGAACCGACTACCCAATATAACTGATTCAATAATGTCACAAAAAAATAACACCATTTCTTAGAAATTTCAGTAGGAATTTGTGATGTATAATTGATGGAAAAACTTTCATCCGTCATTCCAAATATGAGATACGGTTTTAACCAACCTGTGTTTCGATATACTTCTAGCATGGACAATCCATAAAATATATGACGACCATTAACCATAAGTGTAATTAAGAATGCACTCACTGGATCAAAAGGAGATAGCAACATAGCTACTGTTACAAATTCCATAGACCCTGCATAAATGAGAGCACTCAATGCCAATGTATAGCCCCAGGAAAATCCCATAGAATGCATATAGATGCCATAAGATAATCCTAAAAACAAAAATCCAAATAGTAATGGTGTTATTTTAAGAAAACCATATCGAAAGGCAGATATTATTGTATTTTTTGTTGGTTTAAGTTCCATATATACTATCCTTTCTTAAAAACAGCCTACGGGAATTTCTTCCCATAGGCTGTTTCTATTAGTCCTCAAAATCGCGAGATAAATCAACTTCTTTTAGAGGAACTACTTTTGTTTTATATTTTGCTTTATACCATAAGTATACGGCGAAGAATACTGGAAGACCAATATATGCAACGGATACTCCATACCAGTCAATACTTTCACCCATGAAGGCTGTATAATTTTGACCAGCAATAATGATCAAGCACAATGCCAAAGCAAACAATGGACCAAATGGGAACCAAGATGCTTTGTAAGGCAATTTGGATACATCATGACCTTGTGCCACATAAGCACGACGGAAACGATAATGTGCAATAGCAATGCCCACCCATGTGATGAATCCACTCATACCACTAATATTAATCAACCAAGTGTAAGCTTGACCTTCCCCAATTAAGGATGTTAAGAAGGCAAACAAACCAAAAGCTGCTGTTGCCAATAACGCTGGAACTGGTACACCTCGTTTATTAATGGAACCAAATACATTTGGAGCATCTCCTGATTTAGACAATGCATAAAGCATACGTGTGGAGGAGAATAAACCAGAATTACCAGCAGATAGTACGGCAATCAATAAGATAGCATTGATGAAATGAGCTGCCCAGTCAAATCCGAAACGGTCAAATACCAATGTAAATGGACTGATGGACACATTTTCTACAGAACTGTTCAATAAGTTTGGATCATTATAAGGAATTAAGAAACCAATTACAATGAATGAACCAATATAGAACAGCAAAATACGCCAGAAAATAGAATTAATAGCTTTTGGAATATTTTTCTCTGGATCTTCCGATTCACCAGCAGCCGTACCGATTAATTCTACCCCTTGGAAAGAAAAGCCAGCAATCATAAAGATGGCTAAGATAGAGGAGAATCCCCCTACAAATGGTGCCTCTCCTAAGGTCCAGTTATGGAATCCTGGAGATGGATTACCTACGCCAAGGATCAATAAAGTACCTAATAACAAGAATACTATAACTGTAATTACCTTGATGCTAGAGAATAGATATTCACTTTCACCAAAGGAACGAGCTGAAAAATAGTTCAATACGAATAGAATCAGCAAGAACAAAGCAGACCAAATGATGGCTGGCACATCAGGGAACCAGTATTTCATAATGAACGCACTGGCTACAAGTTCCGCCGCTAATGTAATGGCCCAGTTGAACCAAAAATTCCAACCCAAGGCAAAGCCTAAAGCTTTATCTACATAGCGAGAGGCATGAGTACCAAAGGAACCAGATACTGGCAAATACGTAGTCATTTCTCCTAAACTAGTCATCAAGAAATATACCATGATACCTATGAAGCTATAAGCAATTAAGGCACCACCAGGACCTGCTGTACTTACTACTTCACCACCAGCTACGAATAAACCTGTACCGATGGCACCGCCCAATGCAATCATATTCATATGGCGGGATTTTAAACTTCTTTTTAATTTATTATTTTCCATAGGACTTCTCCTTATAAGTCAAGATTTCGTACATATTCAGCATTATCTTCGATAAACTTTCGACGAGGTTCTACCTTATCCCCCATCAAAACACTAAATATCTTATCTGCTGCAATACTGTCTTCCATGCTGACTTGTAGGATTGTCCGATGTTCAGGGTTCATCGTTGTATCCCATAATTGTTCCGCATTCATTTCCCCAAGACCTTTGTAACGTTGGATGGTGATATTTTCACGTCCAATTTCGTCCAGTCTATCTGAAAGTTCTTGGTCACTGTAGGCATACCACTGTTTTTGACCTTTTTTAATTTGGTACAACGGTGGTTGTGCAATGAATACATGACCTTCTTCAATCAATGGTCGCATATAGCGATAGAAGAATGTTAATAATAAAGTACGAATATGCGCGCCGTCCACGTCCGCATCGGTCATGATGATGATTTTATTATAACGGCTCTTCGTAATATCAAAGTCTTGTCCTATACCTGTACCAAAGGCAGTAATCATGGAGCGAATTTCTGCATTGGCTAAAATTTTATCAAGACGAGCTTTTTCTACATTTAGAATTTTACCGCGCAATGGCAAAATCGCTTGATAACGGCGATCACGGCCTTGTTTTGCAGTACCACCCGCAGAATCACCTTCGACAAGGTAAATTTCTGTCATAGTTGTATCTTTTTCAGAACAATCTGCCAATTTACCAGGTAAGGAGCTCACTTCTAAAGCATTTTTACGACGTGTCAATTCACGAGCTTTACGGGCTGCTTCACGAGCACGACTCGCATTGGTTGCTTTTTCGATGATTTTCTTCGCTTCTGCTGGATGTTCTTCTAAGAATATACGCAATCCATCAGACACGATAGTATCTGTAATACCTTTGACTTCGCTGTTGCCTAATTTGCCTTTTGTTTGACCTTCAAATTGTGGTTCCAATACTTTTACGCTTACTACAGCTGTTAAGCCTTCTCGCACGTCTTCTCCAGTCAAGTTGCTTTCATTTTCTTTCAAAATGCCAGCTTTGCGACCATAGTCGTTCAAGGTCCGTGTTAAAGCAGTACGGAAACCACTGAGGTGCGTACCACCATCAATGGTGTTGATATTGTTAACGAAAGATAAAATCGTTTCGCTATAACTATCGTTATATTGTAACGCCACATCTACCACCACATCATCACGAGTATTATCAATAGAGATAACACTTGGTGTGATGGCTTCCTTTGCTTCATTTAAATACTCAATGAATTGTACTAAGCCACCTTCGTAGTGGAAACTTTCACTGCGACCTTCCCCACGTTTGTCGGATAAGGTAATACGCAAACCTTTATTCAAGAACGCTAATTCTTGTAAACGAGTTTTTAATACATCAAACTCGAAAATGGTAGTTTCAAAAATTTGTGCATCTGGTTTGAATCGTACTGTCGTACCTGTACGATCTGTTGTACCGATTTCTTTCAAATCAGACGTTTTATTACCACGTTCAAAAGCAATTTCTTGAATTTTTCCATGTTGGTATACATCGACGATAGTCCACTCACTTAAGGCATTCACTACGGAAATACCTACCCCATGAAGACCACCGGACACTTTGTATCCACCGCCGCCAAATTTACCACCTGCGTGAAGTTTGGATAATACAAGCTCTACCGCAGGCATACCTGTTTCATGCATCCCTGTCGGAATGCCACGACCATCATCGATAACTTCAATACTATTATCTTCACAAATGGTCACTTCAATATGCGTCGCATACCCCGCTAGGGCCTCATCCACACTATTATCTACAACTTCATACACCAAGTGATGTAATCCACGGGCAGATGTGCTACCAATATACATACCAGGTCGCATACGAACGGCTTCTAAGCCTTCGAGGACCTGTATATTACCGGCATCATAATTTGTTTGTTCTGCCATCTGACATCCTCCTACTATTTATATAATGACATCCCATACTGGTCACCATATTCTATATAATACATTCTATTATACAATACTTTACTATCTCTGTGAAAGTCTAAGCCTTTATTTCACTTGCATTTTATCTGTTTCGTTCCAACGATACTTATTTGTAATATTTACAACTTGTTCATAAGACAATTCTTCTTGGGATTTCGATGTAATTAACATAGTAGCCCAATACATATCATTCGCATCCGTAGATCCTTGAAACAAGCGAGTTAAATAATAATAAATACTTTCTTCTTTTGCCACTTCATACCATTCATAGGTGCACCAGGGAGCAATTGCTTTCATTTGGTCATACTTATAATGAGGATAATCCTTCAATAAACCTTTTACCGTACGAATGATATGTCTATACTTTTTATATTCACACTGAGGGCATACCTTCGCAGAACCTTCCGATTGCCAACGACCACAGGTAGGACATTGATGAAAATGCTCTTGCTGTAATACAAACTCTTTCTTTGCTTGCTCAATTCGTGTTTGTAATACTTTTTGTCGTAAGTCCTCATTTCGAATTATAGAAACAGAATTTTCAATACTTTGTATAACTTCCGGAGACAAGACAATTTTATGAAAGTCTATCATTTCTTCATACCTAGGTGTCATATCTAAGGCATCCCCTGATACAAGCTGTTCTTGTAAAGCACGTCGTGGAAGTTGTACTTTGATATCTGTAATAATAGATTCTCCATAATACTCACGCAATGCTTCCAATAGTTGTGGTTTACGCATGATCATTTCTTGCATCCACACAGTATGACCAATTTCAACTACAATAACAGGTGGTTTTATATGTACTAATTTAGCTTGCCCACTCACCATAGGCCCTACGACAGATTCCCAATCATGATAGAGTTTCATAAGTCGATACATTTCAAAAATGCCTAATTCTTGTAACATGGCATCACGAAGATCAGTAACTCCTGAAAAGGATTCTAACTTACTCTCCATATTACATTTCCTCCATCAAGTCTATATACTGCACCTTATCTAACTCCATTGTATCTGTTGTATCAGTGGTGGTAATGATTGTCTGTACACGTTTATGAATGAACTTGATTAAATTAGAACGACGTTCCTGATCCAACTCACTGAGTACATCATCTAATAATAAAATAGGATATTCTCCTACTTCTGATTTAATATATTCTAATTCACTTAACTTAACTGATAAAATCGCTGTTCGTTGTTGACCTTGTGAACCAAACCTTTTCAAATCCATAGGACCAGAATAAAAAATAATATCATCACGATGAGGACCTACCGATGTTTGTAATCGTCTACGATCTTCTGGTAAATGTTTTTGCAGAGCTTGTAATAAAGACTCCTTAGTCACCAACAATTGTTTCTCACTATAAGGCTGAGTATATTGTAATCGTAAATCCTCTTTTCCATTGGTTAATTTTCGATTCATTAAATCCATTAATTGATTTAACTTTTTTAAACTTTCCAATCTCTTTTGAATAATTTGAGCCCCTAAAGTAGCAATTTGTTCATCCCAATCTTGCACTGGAACCTTACTGGTATGACTATATTCTTTAAGTATACGATTTCTCTGTTGTACAGCCCGTTGATACATCGTAAGCTGATGATAATATTGAGGACTAGTCTGACTAATTTCCATATTTAAGAAACGGCGTCGTAAAGAAGGAGTACCTTTTATTAAATCTAAATCTTCTGGAGAAAAAATAACTGTATTTAAAGTACCTACTAATTCTTTTTGAGATAAGGGATTATCATGCAAACGAATAACTTTTTTTCCTTGACGACCCCATTTAATCTGCAAAGTATGAGGTGTATCAGCTTTCATAAACTGAATGATAATACTAGCCTCCTCTTCATTCCAAGAAATGACATCTTTCATATCCGATGTACGATGACTATGCCCCATCGTGGCAATATAAGCAGATTCTAAGATATTGGTTTTTCCTTTTCCATTAGGACCGTGTATAACAATGATTTCTGGTGTGAAAGTAATAGTTCTATGACGATGATTGCGAACATGTATGAGTTCCAATTCAGTCACATACACGATTAAGCCTCCTTCACCACAGTAATTGTTACTTCATTAGCAATGGTCAATACATCATTAGGGTAGATTTTTTTTCTCTTTTCTGTGACTAATGTGCCATTTAAAGTTATTTTTTCTTCTTCTAATAATATTTTAACTTGACCACCTGTAGGTAAGACATTAGCATATTTTAACAGTTGATCCAATTGAATATACTCTGTATGAATGGATACAGTTTCTTGATTCATGATTACCTCTTTCCTCTTAATTATGTGTATGAACTGGTGTTACCACATATGTGTAATGGTCATTATTATCTTGACGAATCACCATAGCTCCTTGTTCTTGTAAATACATATGAATTCTTTCACCTGTACTATGTTTTAATAATTCATCTATATATTTACCATTAAAATTAATAGTGAAAGGATTTCCTTCAAATGTACATAGGACAATATCTTTTACCATACCAATATCAGCACTTTGAGAACTTAAAGTAACTTGATTTTCTTCCCAATCGTAACGAATGGCAGAATAACTCATATCTTTCGCCATAAAATATACACGATCTAAAGAACTAGCAAATTCACGACGATTCAAAATAGCACTTGCATCAAACTTAGCAGGAATAACACGTTTATAATCAGGGTATGTACCTTCAATTAATCTTGAAATAATATAAACAGTATCAAATACAATAGCTACTTGATTTCTGTTCCAAATTATTTTAACCATAACAGGTTGATCTGATGGTAATACTCTAGAAACCTCTTCTACAGTACGTTTTGGAATGACAATACGCATTGGATTTTCAAGAGCTGTATCTAAGGTTACTTTTTTTACAGCCATACGATGTGTATCTGTGCCTACCATAGTAAGCTCATTACCTTCAATTTCTACTAATGTGCCACAGAAAATAGGACGATCTGTATCTGTAGAAGTAGCATATACAGTTAAATCGATTAATTGTTTTAGCTGCTCTCCATCAATCATAATGCTATTATCATCTTGAATTTGTTCTACTAATGAGAAATCTTCTACTTGCATAGTGACTAATTTGAACTCAGAATGATCTGATTTAATTTGTAATTGATTGGAATTGGCTGGTTTATATAATTCTACTTGTTCACCTGGCAATTTTTTTAAAATTTCTTGAAAGTATTTAGAACCTACTACAATCGTACCCGGTTCAAGAATTGTAGCATCTACTTGGGATCGCATGCCAATTTCAAAATCATTAGCTTGTAGTTCTACATAAGTATCTTTTGTAGAAATATAAATCGATCCTGGTAAGTTAGAACTTGTTTTATTACTTGCTACACGTTGGAATAGTGATATGGCTTTGACTAATTCAGTTTTGTTAAATTGAAGTTTCATTATTAACTCCTTGTGACTAATATAACTATGTTAGAGTGTTTGTATTTAAAGTAGTAGCCGTAGTAGTAGGGCGCGTGTACAAGTGGATAGGTATATAAAGTCCTTGTATTTCAATGTTTTACACATGTTTACAACTTTGGGAATAGAAAATTATATCTGTCCACATAATAACAAAGGGGATATAGTCTTGTGTGTAAGTTATTCTTTGTTAACAGCTTAGACACAAAGTGTACACAGGTTACTCACATACTTATCCACAAATTGGGGATTACTTAGCTTGTTCTAATTCTTCTCGAATACGATCAATGGTGTATCGTAAATCTTGATCTTTTTCCATTTCCCTAGAAATTTTTTCATATGCATGCAATGCTGTAGTATGGTCTTTTTTACCAAAAGCAAATGAAATTTGAGGGTAACTTTCATTAATTAATTCACGAGCTAAATACATAGCAATTTGACGTGGATGAGCATATTGCTTATTTCGTTTTTGACTGATTAAATGTTCTAGCTTGATTTTAAAGTAATCTGCTACAAATTCTTGGATGTATTTAATAGATAATACAATTTTTTCTGTATGAATGATAAAGTCTTTAATTGCCTTATTAGTAAACTCTACATCAATTGTTTCTAATCGATTTGTGATAGCTGCTTGGGTAATTAATGTTTCAAAAGCACCTTTTAATTCACGAATATTTCGTTTATTAAAATACTGTGCAAATAGATGGATAACTTCTTTTGGAACATATAAAGTTGGATATTCGTTGCGGCGATGATAAATTTCCTCATGGATGATGGCTTCAATCATTTCTGGATTTGGTGCTTCAATTTCTACCGTGAGACCACTGTTGAATCGTGTGATTAAGCGTTCTTCCATTTCCTTATAATCCTTTGGAGGTTTATCACTGGAAAGAATAACAGCTTTATTGTGGCTCAATAAATGGTTGAAAGTATTGAAAAATTCTTCCTGTGTAGTTTTCTTATTTTTTTCTTCTAAGAATTGTACGTCGTCAATGATAAGTACATCGATATCTCGGAAGTTACGACGGAATTGATCTGGTGTTTTTGTCCGCAAAGATTCAATAAAGCTGTTCATAAAATCTTCACTGGTAATGGACATAATTTTAGCGGATGGATTAT
The DNA here is from genome assembly GCA_963522415.1 of uncultured Veillonella sp. Lineage (GTDB taxonomy): Bacteria > Bacillota > Negativicutes > Veillonellales > Veillonellaceae > F0422. The sequence continues at coordinate 33,427 of CAUQZV010000011.1, forward strand.
GGGTTAAAATTTCATTGCCGATGGCATGCATTAAATGGGTTTTACCGAGACCAGATTGACCATGAATATAAAGGGGATTATATCGAAGACCAGGATTTTCTGCCACTGCTTTTGCAGCAGTGAAAGCAAGACGGTTAGAATTGGATTCGATGTAATTATTAAAAGTAAAAGCGCGATTTAAATGCGATTTTGAAGAACTATTTATATCCCGTTGTACAGGTGGCGCTGTTGTTGGTGGTGTAGAAGTAGTTGTTTTAGTAGCAAATAAATCGGCAGGTACTGGTTTTTGGATACCCTGTGAAGGAGAAGTATTTCTTTGAATGATAACAGGAGAATCATAACTAGGACGACTCACACCTTCTGGTAATATTTCGTCATACTCATCGGCATCCCAAGGAGGAGGGATGATAGGAGATGGGGAGCTTTCCAACGCTGTATCTTCAATGGAGGGCATATCGATAGGTGGCATAGGAGGAATATCTGTCGAAGTATTGGTCATACTATCTGTAGAAGAAACATCTATACTTGATGTATTTGTTAAATATTCAATAGTTTGTAAGGTAGGAAGTAAACTTTTTGCTGCCTCTACGATTTGGTTATGGACTAATGGGGTTTGAATATATTTCAGTTTACTAGGCTCCATAACAAATAAAGTTAAAATAGTCGATGTCATAGAATAGGGCATCAAGGAATTAACGACCAAGGAGTCCCACATTTGCTGGGGCATTTTTGTTTTTGTTTTTTGCATCACTTGGTCCCATAGGGAGTAGAGATCTAAGTCACTCATAATAAACCTTCCTGTATGTGTATAAGAATTATTTGTCCACATCATAATATATGTGGATAACTAAAAATTAGACAAAGAAAAAGAGTTTATAAACAAGATAATACGTAGAATTGTTTCTATCCACAACATTGTGAATAAGTCAGTGGATAAGATATAAAAAATGTGGAAAACTTGTTTATAACCCTTTGTTGGTGTATGGCTTTATTATACCAAAAACTTTTTTGCTTTACTATGACAATATTACAAATCGTTTATATATATACTATTAAAAACAAGGTTTATATTGACAGAATTAGGGTTTATACATATAATTACTATGTTATGGTATACGAAAAAATAAACCTATCATGAGGAGGTGTTGTTGTAATGAAACGTACTTACCAACCAAATACACTTTGGAGAAAACGTACTCATGGTTTCCGTGAACGTATGAAAACCATCGGTGGCCGTCTAGTATTAAAACGTCGACGTGCTAAAGGCAGAAAACGCTTATCTGCATAATCAAATATACAGCAAGAGAACTTGGCCGCATAGCCAAGTTTTTCTGTATGTACGGTATTAAAGGATAACTATGAATAGTTTAACAAAAGATAGAAGAATTCGGAAAAACAATGAATATCAATTAGTGTATAAACATGGTCGCTATGAAGTGGGACGTCTTTGTGTAGTTTATCATATGCCGGTAGCAAAGCAAAAAAGTAAAATTGGTTTTGTCACAGGTAAAAAGGTAGGTGGCGCAGTACAGCGCAATAGAGCACGACGTTTGATGAAAGAAGTGTATCGTTTGCATCAACATGAATTACGCGAAGGTCATCATATCGTAGTAGTCGGTCGAGGTTACTTAGCCAATGCTACGTACGAGCAGGCAGAGCGTGAGATGATGCGTCTATTCAAAAAATGTAAATTACTAAAGGATAGAAACTAATGGGTATTAGTAAACTTGTAAATTACTTGTTAATTGGATTAGTTCAGTTCTATCGATATGCTCTATCTCCTTTAAAGCCAAGTACTTGTCGTTTTTATCCCACCTGTTCGATGTATATGTTGCAAGCATTGCGACGGTATGGACCTTTAAAAGGTAGCTATTTAGGCATCAAACGGATTTTGAAATGCCATCCCTTTCACAAGGGTGGATACGATCCGTTGCCATAGCACAGTTTTGGAAATACCTGAGTGCCTGTATGGATGAAATATAGACCATACCATAACGTATATGGGTACACAAAGGTTATACTGCAGAGAACAAGAAAAGGAGTAGGCATGGAAATCTTTCAATATTTAGTAGATTTTATGAGAAGCCTTGTGGAATATTCGTTTTTAGCTACAAAATCGATGGGCTTCCCAAGCTATGGTATCGCGATTATTTTGCTTACCATTGTTATTAAACTTATATTAGCACCGTTGACACAAAAACAAGTGCAGTCTATGAAAGGCATGGCTGAATTACAACCAAAAATGAAAGCCATTCAAGACAAATATAAGGATAATCCACAAAAAGCACAGCAAGAAATTATGAAAATGTACAAAGAGTTGGGCATCAACCCATTAGCTGGTTGTTTACCACTTCTTGTACAAATGCCATTCTTGATTGCTATTTTCTATGCATTGCAAGGATATCCATATGATCCTCAATATGCACAATTTTTATGGTTACCAAATTTGAGTGATCCAGATCCAATCTATGTATTACCAGTGTTGTCTGCGTTGTCTACTTATATCATGAGTAAACAAACATCTGCTAGCGGTGGTAATAATCAACAAGCAAAGATTATGAACATCTTTATGCCACTATTTATTGGCTATATCAGTTTAAACTTTGCTAGTGGATTGGTAATTTACTGGGTAGTTTCAAATCTATTCCAATTAGCACAACAAACATTAATTTATCGTAATAACAAATAGGAGGCTAGGCATGGATTACATTGAAGTGTCAGCAAAAACGATTGAAGAGGCAACTTCACAAGCAACAGCGCAAATTGAATCTCAAGGTCGTGTTGTTACGTCTGTGAAAGTGTTAGAAGAGCCATCAAAAGGTTTCTTAGGATTTGGTAAAAAAGATGCTCTTGTTCGCGTATACTTTGAAGAAGGAACAGCAGAGAATATTGCTGTTGCAGAAGAAGTAGTATCAGTTGTGGAAACTATTACAGAAACAACGGTAGATACTGTGGAAACAGAAACTACTGAAATTCCTGTGGTAGTCGAAGATGGTATTACAAAAGCAGAACAAGATTTCATTGCCGATACAGGTAAAGAATTTTTATTAGGTATGTTTGGAAAGATGGGGTTATCTGTACAAATTGAAAAATTGACTACTAAAGATAAGATCACATTTCAAGTACATGGAGAAGATTTAGGTATTTTGATTGGTAAACATGGTCAAACATTAGATGCTATCCAATACTTAACAAACCTTGTGGCTAATAAAGAAGTTTGCCGTCGTTGCCAAATTGTTGTGGACGTGGAAAATTATCGTTCCCGTCGTGAAGAAACTTTGATTCAATTGGCACATCGCTTAGGTGCTAAAGTGCGACGTACACGTCAAAAAATTGCTTTAGAACCAATGAATGCTTTTGAACGAAAAATTATTCATTTAGCATTGCAAAACGAAAAAAATATCAAAACAGATAGCGAAGGACAAGAACCATATCGTCATATTGTAATTTATTACAAACGATAGACTTCTACTATATATCATCAACTTTTATATTGATGTATATGCATATCTGTAGAGATGACAATAGATGATTTGTGGCATATAGTAACAGATTATCTATAACTATGAAGAGGGCCCTTCGGGGTCCTTTTTCTTAGAAATATAGAAAAAAGCTATGAGTTGAATATATAAAATCAACTCATAGCTTTTTTAGTTTAAGGGGCTGTTTTGTTACAGCCCCTTTTTATATGGTGTATATATTAAAAAGAAATAATATAGTTATTAGGTTTTATATAGCTATTTAGTGGTTCAGTTATATCCACGGTTATTAATTTCCCATAGGGTGATACTGATATTGTCAAGATCAGTTCCTACTGTCTACAGACTCTTTACGGCTCGATGGGGAAATAATCCGCAGGGACGGGGGCAAGGATGCCAACAAAGACAAAGTCCTTCGTGCCTGTATTTTTCATCCCGTGGCACATGCCCTTCGCTGAGACGATGACATCGCCCTTCGCGATGGGGTGCTCCTCTCCGGGGGTAGGGTAAAAGACGCCCTCTCCCTCAATGCAAATCCATATATCATCTGCATTGGCGTGACCGTGCGGCTGAATCGTCTGCCCAGGCTTTATGACCCAGACGACACCGCTCGTTGACTCCGTGCTGTAGATTGGCGTGCGCGTTGCGACATTGCCCGCCTTTGCCACATTTGCCACGCGAAAACGTCGCATTGCAAAATCGTTTGTGATTTCATTTACCATGATGTTTGCTCCTTTCAAAAATTCGTATTTTATATCGTTTTAGGGTGCTCAGTTAAAGTAATCATCGTCATATCCTTCGCTATTCAACTTCATTTTACAACAAACCAATCCTTATGACAACAATGGGATTTGATATTGTCAAGATCAGTTGACAAATTTTCTTTAGAAGAATACAAATGCTGTAACTCTTTATAGTCTAATTCCTTCAATACAGCATCGAGTAACCGCATAGGAGCTGTTTCTTTTATCATCAACATGCCATAATCCAATGGTAAAACTAGTTGGCGAGGCATTACTAGTTTAGTATAATTAAATTCATTGGTATATTATTTCTTCACATAAAAGGTGGCTTTCCCTTTTCCGTGTCGTTCAATGTACTTTTCTTCTACTAATTGTTTCAACATATTTTCTATGGTGGATTTACTTAGGATTGGAACTGCATTCAATACTTTGAATCTTAGCAATTTCCACTAGTTTATCTAGCACAGCAGGTTTTTGTTGTATGAAAAGTTCTTGTTTTCCCTTATGTTCATGGATTTGTGCTAATAAATTAATAATTTCGCTATCTCACATAGTACTTTCATAGAGTGAATAATTAAAAGTTTTCATTTGCCTACTCCTTTCTGTATTCGCCTAATTATATCATATTTTAGGCGATTAAATATTATATTAGGCGGTTTAATAGTAAATTTTAGTACCTTTAAACTCTTGTTATTTGTTATTAAAAATACAAAAAAGCACGGCATAGACCGTGCTCTTTTTTTAAGATTCAATTATACATTCATGTTAGCTGCTTTACGAACATAGAACCAGTAACATACGAATACTGTTACGATGTTGAAAGCAAGTAATACTGCGAATGCTGGGTGGATACTTCCAAATGTTGTGTACACATAACCAAAGATTTTTGGTGTAATGAAGGCACCGTATGCCGCTACAGCTGCTACGAAACCAGCAATCAAGGAAGATTGTAATCCATCAGTGAAGATGTGAGGAATCATACGGAATGTAGAACCTGTTACTAAACCACAAGATACGAACATCAATACAGTCATGCCAAAGAAAAAGTCGAAGTTATGCATATCTACGCCTACTGCGATTAATACAGTAGTGATACATAAACCAATCAATCCGACGAAAGTAATTTTTGTACCACTGTTGATTTTATCAGCTAACCAACCACCTACTGGACGAAGGCTGGCAGATACTAAAGGACCAACGAATGCGATGTGAGCAAATGGAATTTCAGGGAATTCTTTATTTACTAGAAGACCAAGTGCGGCTGCATATCCAGAGAAGGCACCGAAGGCACATGTATATAATAATGTCATAGCCCATGTGTGTTTGTTGCTAAAAATTTGAGCCAGCGCTTTAGGATTTGGTTTTGCTAGTGGCAAGTTATCCATGTAACGAGTCATACAAGCTAAGATGATAATCAATGGAACAATCCACATGAAAGCTGCATTGGCTAAGTATACAGCGTTACCTTTAATCATAGCAGGTGTGACACCGAAGATATTACCTAATGTAGCAGAACCCATTGCGAATGGAGCTAAGAAATAGATAACGGAAATACCAAGGTTACCAATACCACCATTGATACCAAGCGCGGTACCTTTTTCAGATTTAGGGAAGAAGTTACCGATATTTGCCATGGAGGAGGAGAAGTTACCGCCGGCTAAGCCGATCAAAGCTGTTAAAATCATAAATGTTTCGTAGGTTGTTGTTGTATCTTGTACAGCATACCCTAACCATACTACAGGTACTAATAAGATGATTGTAGAAATGAAAGTCCAGTTTCTACCACCGATTAAAGCAGGCATGTAAGTATAGATAAAACGGAACGTAGCACCTACTAAACCTGGGAAGGCAGCTAGTGTAAATAACTGTTCTGTTGTGAAATGGAATCCAGCTCCATTTAATTGTGCTGCGATGGTGGACCATAAATACCAAACGCAAAATGATAACGTTAATGCAATGGTAGAAACTACCAAGTTTTGTTTAGCAATTTTTTTGCCAAACTTTTCCCAAAATTCGGGATTTTCTGGTTGCCAGTTCGCAATAATTTCTTTGCGGCTTGCACCGGCTTGAGGCATTTTCATCTCTGACATGAGAACACTCCTTTAATCCTTTAAACGTACAACTTTGTGATATACATATGATATCACAGCAACTAAAAGGCACAAGGTATATAATTTTTTTTAATTATGTGATACTATCATAATTAAATGTGCCTAAAATCACACACTTATTATATAAGATATAATATAATGTGAATGTGATAAAAAGCACAACTTATATAATTATTAATAAGTTATAATAGTAATGTACGCAAAAATTAAAATGTATGTGACGGATTGATATGATGAAAGCAGTACAACTTCATAAGTATCAATGTTACTGAAAGATGTATGGTGACAGTATGGAACAGGAGTTAATCAATCAATTGCTAGCATTGCCGGGTGAAGTAGTTCATCTGAAAAAAGGAGAATTTTTATTTCACGAAGGTGATAAAGCAGAATACTTTTATATCGTTCAGAGAGGGCGCCTTAGTATTAAGAAATTTGAATCCACTGGACATATTTTTGCACTACGATTAGTAGGGAAAAATAATGTACTTGGAGAAGTTCCTTTATATGAGACGAATACGAGATCGTATGTATTTAATGCCATAGCAAGGGAAGATTGCTCGGTGTATTGTATACGTTACGATATACTTGAGCCTGCTATTGCTAAGGATCATTCCTTAGCCATTGCGATGATGAAGATTTATACGCTTCATATGCGTCGACAACAAGCTAAGTATAGAGACTTATTATTATATGGTAAGAAAGGTGCATTTTATTCTACATTATTGCGTTTAGCTAATAGTTATGGTATTAAGAGGGATGACGGTATTTATATCGACATTGCTTTAAGCAACCAAGAATTAGCTGAATTTACTGCCACATCACGGGAAGGTTTAAACCGCATGCTAAGTGAGTTACGAAAGTTAGGCTATGTAGCCTATGATAAACACCATCTGGTAATCTGTGACTTTGATGCATTAATCGGGCTATTAGATTTAGACATCGAAACCATCGATCCTAATATTAGTAACATCGAATAATTGAGGTTATCCCCCCCTTGCTGTGAGCACTACGAAGGCAAGGGTTTTTTGTATTTTTAAGGAGGACATGAGATGAGTCTTTTATCTCAAAAATTTAAGTTTCTTCGCAAGAAGGACGTATCTCCAACAGGCCATCAAATCACAGAAGAAGGTGGTCGTGAATGGGAAAATTTTTATCGTGACCGTTGGTCCTACGATAAAGTAGTCCGCACCACACATGGCGTAAACTGTACTGGTTCTTGTAGCTGGAACATTTACGTAAAAAATGGTGTTGTTGCGTGGGAAAATCAAGCAACTGATTATCCTAAAACACCAGATGATATGCCGGATTACGAACCACGTGGATGCCCTCGTGGATCTACATTCTCTTGGTATTTATATAGCCCACTACGCGTAAAATATCCATATGTACGTGGTGAATTGATCGAGCTTTGGAGAGAAGCGAAGAAAACTGCTAAAAATCCTATCGAAGCATGGAAATCTATTGTAGAAGATCCTGAAAAAGCAAAACGTTATAAATCTGCTCGTGGTATGGGTGGCTTTGTACGTTCTACTTGGGATGAATCTACAGAAATCGTAGCAGCTTCCTTATTATATACAGCAAAAACATATGGTCCAGACCGCAACGCAGGATTCTCTGTAATTCCAGCTATGTCCATGTTGTCCTATGCAGGTGGTGCGCGTTTCTTGAACCTTATGGGTGGTACTCCACTTTCCTTCTATGACTGGTATGCTGACTTGCCACCATCAAGTCCACAAGTTTGGGGTGAACAAACAGATACTCCAGAATCTGGTGACTGGTACAATGCAGGTTATATTATCACATGGGGTTCCAACGTACCATTGACTCGTACACCGGACGCTCATTTCTTAGCAGAAGTACGTTATAAAGGTACCAAAGTAGTTTCCGTATCTCCTGACTATGCAGAATCTACTACATTCTCTGATACTTGGTTGAATGTAAAAGCTGGTACTGATGCAGCGATGGCAATGGCAATGGGTCATGTCATTCTGAAAGAATACTATGTCGATAAAGAAACTCCATATTTCAAAGAATATGCGAAAGAATTCACTGACTTACCATTCTTAGTACGTGTAGAAGAAATCAATGGTGCTATCCAAGCGGGTCGTTTCTTGAATAATCAAGATTTAGGCAGCACAGAAGATGGCGCTGATTTCCACACTGTCGTTATCGATGAAATCACAAATACAGTGGTGGCACCAAATGGTACATTAGGTGATCGTCATACAAATCCTAAAAAATGGAATTTACGTCTTGAAAACCGTGCAACAGGAGAAAAAATCTCCCCTCGCTTATCTGTCATCGACCAACGTGATTCCGTAGCATTAGTGAAATTACCATACTTCGGTGACGAAGCTCATGAAGGTATTATTGAACGTGCTATCCCAGTTATGACAGTACAAACAAAAGAAGGTCCTGTACAAGTAACAACAGTTTACGACTTAATTCTTGCTAACTACGGTATCGATCGTGGTTTAGGCGGTGAAGTGGCTACTAGCTATGAAGAAGATACTCCTTACACTCCAGCATGGCAAGAAAAAATCACTGGCGTAAAAGCAGACGTAGTGATTCGTACAGCTCGTGAATTTGCAGACAACGCAGAAAAAACAAAAGGTCGTTCTATGATCATCATGGGTGCTGGTATCAACCACTGGTATCATGCAGACGTAATTTATCGTACGATCCTTAACTTGATCATGTTCTGTGGTACAGAAGGCGTTAACGGCGGTGGCTGGGCACACTATGTAGGCCAAGAAAAATTACGTCCAGTAGAAGGTTGGGCTGGTATTATGACAGCAAACGACTGGAGTAAAGCACCTCGTTTACAAAATGGTACATCTTGGTTCTACTTTGCTACAGAACAATATCGTTCTGACTGCATTGATCTAGCAGACCGTGTATCTAAATTGGCTACACCTCGTTACAGACACCCTGGTGACTATAACGTATTGGCAGCACGTTTAGGCTGGTTGCCGTCTTATCCTACTTTCAACCGTAACTATCAAGATTTAATCAATGATGCTCGTGCTACAGGTGCAGGTACTGAGGCAGAAATTAACCAGTACATTGTACAAGCATTGAAAAATAAAGAATTGAAATTCTGCGTAGAAGATCCTTCTGCAAAAGAAAATCATCCACGCAACTTGTTTGTATGGCGTTCTAACTTGATTGGTTCTTCTTCTAAAGGTCATGAGTATTTCTTGA
>CAUQZV010000012.1:0-38855 GCA_963522415.1 uncultured Veillonella sp.
TCATTTTACTACCCATGATATGAGTAGAGTTTACATTACCGAAGATATCGAATTCAATCGCTGTATTCATAGTGATTACACCAAGTCTACGAGCTAAGCCAGGGTTATTGGAAATCTCTTGTGGGCGCAAGAGAATGTGTTTGCTGTATTTATCAATATTGTCATAGAAGCGTTTCAATCCATCTGGGGATGGGGACAATGCTGTACCAGAGCAATCTGTTACTTTACCTGCATCAATTAAGTCCAACATACCATCTTGAATAACTTCTGTGAAAATAGATAAGTTTGTGAAAGGACCTTCTGCCAAACCTGATACAACTGCATTCGCTACAGAACCTACGCCAGATTGTAATGGCAACAAGTTTTCAGGTAAGCGACCTGCTTTCACCTCTTCTTGGAAGAAGTTAATTAAATGTTGACTCATCGCTTTTGCATCATCATCGATTGGTGCTAGAGGGCGAGTTGTATCAGGTACATCACATGGAACGATCGCTACGATTTTCGCAGGGTCACATGGAATGTATTCAGTACCGATACGGTCACCCGCTTTATTAATCGGCAATGCCTCACGGTACGGAGGATCTTGTGGCTCATAGATATCATGCATGCCTACTAGGGACATTGGTTGAGACACATTCACCTCTACGATAACTTTTTTAGCTTGGCTAACAAATGTTGGAGAGTTACCTACTGAAGTACTAGGAACAATGCCACCATCTTCGCGAACACAAACTGCTTCAATGATTGCTACATCCGTATCACCAAAGAATCCATAACGAATTTGTTGTGCCATATGGCTAAGATGCATATCAATGTAACGCATTTTTTGGCTATTTAAAGCTTTACGCGTATCATTGTTTGTTTGATATGGAAAACGACGACGAATACCGTTCACACGAGTTAATGCGCCATCTGCTTCATCACCAACGGAAGCACCAGTCCAGAGATCAATTTGGAAAGGTTCCGTCTCCATGCGTTTTGCAAGAGCCAAAGGCACTGCTTTAGGGTATCCAGATGGGGTAAAACCACTGATACCTACATGATCTCCTGGATTAATCAATTTAGCTGCTTCTTCTGCTGTAGTAATTTTTGCTTGCAACGCTGTGCCTTGCACGCGATCTAAAATGTCGATCATACTACCATCTCCTTTAGTTTGAATGACTTATTCAGCTATATAACAATCACACAATCGATTCAATTCTTTTATTTCTACTATGAAAATTTTTCTTGTCTATAAAACTTTCTAGAGAAATTTTAAATTAAATATCTACTCAAAGTGTGATATTTGTTAATTCTCATAAATACTACTCATTTTTCTTATTATTGTCAACCATATATGCAAATATATGCATAATAGGCATACAGAACCAAAAAAATCAACGTGAGTATAACTTTTTGTTATACTCTTCATTTGCCTATATCTATAAATATTGGTGTAGTACAACTTTTTTCGATATTTTAATTCTTACATATAAACTCTATTTATGTTTATGCATTTCTATGCGTTATATTATTCATAACTAACAGTTATTTACTTTTATTCTTTTTTGTTATTTCCCAAATAGTATTTCTTAATCCGTTTTATAGTCTACGTTAAAACCATATCACTCATGATACGTTCACACTTTATTTATTATCCTCACTGCCAAGAAATACTCGTTTATAATTGACAGCTCAACATTCTCATTCGATTATAGTCATTGTGTATGTAAATATTGTTATAGTCCTCATACCCCTAAACACAATGATTGCCACATATAAAAAGTATAGAGATAGTCATAAGACCTTCTCTATACTTTTAAGTTTTATATTATTTTTTATTTCGTATAATACTCATAGCAAAGCCTAATAGTTGCCATAAGACCATACTTACTTGCTGGCTATATAAAGCATAATCAAAGAGACCGCTTACCAAAACAACTACGGTGATCAAGGTCATACTATAGCGATATGGAATGGCAAGGTGCTTTTGTTTTTGTACATTTCTACTATGCCCTAACAAAATTGCTAATAGCAAGCACAAGGACATTGGTCCCGTTTCTGCAGCCACTTGCAAATACAAATTATGGGCATGATAGATTATGACCGTTGTATCTTGGATGAAATAGTTATAGTCTGGATAAGTCATCCAAAACGCATCCCAACCAATACCAAAGATAGGAAAATCTTCTATCATGTACATAGTGCTATCCCACAATGCCCACCGGAGCATAACCGACGTATCTTGCCCACTGAAGAGGGACCATAATCGACTGGATACTTCCCCATGGTAAAAGAATAACACCAAGGGAACTACCAATAACGCATATAATAGTCTACGTTCTACACAAATACCCGCTACAAAAACAGCTACTGCCAAACTAAGCCACATACCACGAGAATAAGTAAGAACTAAGCACAATAGCATGATTGCTACAGCGAACCCCATCATGACAGAGCGTTTCCAATCTTTAGCTTTCAATACCTGCATCGTTCCTAACCCACCAACAGACAGGACAAACAATAAATACTCGCCCAATAAATTAGGGTTCTGTAACGTCCCATACATGCGCCGCATGAGTCCTGGAAAATGGACGTTATCTACCCATTCATGAATATGTTCCGGAGCCATGTAAAAATACTGATACCCAGCACCTAAGCACACGAGTACTCCAGTCACACAAAAGAGAGTCAAAAACGTTTTTTTCCGTCTTTCAGTATCTATATAATATGTCATTAACCAATAGATACTGCCATACATGCCTATATGGTAGAACCAGCTCATAGCCGACCATTGTATATTCATGGAATTAACGATGGAAAATCCCGTCCAAAGAATAAACCCCAGAACTGCCCATTGTAGCCAATGCAAGACTCCAGAAAATCGTTGCCTATCAAACAACAATGCCAGTATCCCCGCCACAAGGACAAGAATATTGCCACCTATGGGTAATAAAGGAATGCACACGGTGGCTCCATAGAGGAGATAGACTATCCATTGGTCCACAGATAGTCTACGTAGGGCATCCATTAGTGCCCCATTTCTTGGGCGAGCCATTGTTGCACGTCACCAAGAATGTATAAGGATCCCACCACAGCTATAATATCGCCTTCCTTAGTTATTTTCATAGCATGGTCTAAGCCCTCTTGGATTGTCTCCATAGGGTCTGCTTGGACGGGCATTTGTTTTGCCAACTGTTCTGGTGCAATGCCTCGTGGTGTTGGCGCTGGCACCGTAATAACATGGTCTTTTTGCCCCACTAAATAACTAACCATAGTGGATACATCTTTATCTTCCAAAATTGATAAAACCACAGTTTTCGCTTTGTCTGGATACAATTCATTGAAAGTCATAGAAAAGGCTTCTGCTCCGCTCGCATTATGAGCCCCATCTATAATGATTGTCCTGCCATGGACTTTGAAGGTTTCAAACCGTCCCGGCCAAGTAGCACGAGCTAAGCCTTCACGGTACGTTTCTTCACTCACTGCTGGTTCTTTATCTTTCAAGATTTGCAATACCCTTGCTGCACACGCTAAATTTAGGGTTTGATGGATACCATGCATAGAAGTAAAGAGCATATCTTTATGTCCTTCTTTATCTTTTACAGTAATCATTTGTCCCATCGCCATCGCACTACGGCTATCAATAGTAAAATCCTCGTTAAAGACATGGTATTTCACGCCTAAGGATTTTGCTGTTTCTTTGATCACATCAAGAGCGCTCCCTTGGGCTGCTGTTACAAGAGGCACTCCTTGTTTGATAATACCTGCCTTATGGCGAGCAATCTCTTCTACGGTATCACCACAATAAGCTTGGTGATCGATAGTTACATTTGTTATGACAGCTACTTCTGGAGTAATCACATTGGTAGAATCTAATAATCCACCTAAACCCACTTCAATAACAGCATAGTCTACTCCTTGTTCTTGGAAGAACAAGAATGCTGCTGCTGTTAAAATTTCAAATTGTGTAGGCGCTTCCACACCACGTTCAATGACAGCGGTCACTGCATGACTAACGCGTTCAATTAAGTCTCCAAAAGCCTCTTCTGTAATGCATGCTGTATTCACACGCATGCGCTCCGTATAGGATTGGAGATGAGGGGACGTAAATGTCCCCACTCGAAGCCCGCTCATATACAAACCATAGGTAATATACGTAGACACAGACCCTTTCCCATTCGTTCCTGTGACATGGATGGTTTTATATGTATGTTGTGGATTTCCTAGCTCTTCTAATAGCGCTGTAATCCGTTCTAATCCTGGATGAATCCCAAAGGAGGCTACCTCTTCTAGGTAGGCAATCGCTTCCGTATAATTCATGATGGATCTCCTTATACTAATGTTTTTAAGAACTCTTCACGTTCATGTAAGGCTTGTTGTTTTTGTTTGTATTCTTCCAATTTTTCTTTTTCTTTCGCTACTACTGCTTCAGGAGCTTTCGCTAAGAATCCTTGGTTGTTCAATTTACCTTCTAAACGAACGATTTCTTTCAATACTGTGGCTTGTTCTTTAGCGATACGCTCTTTTTCTTTGTCGGCATCGATTAAATCTTTCAACAACAAGTACACTTCTAAGCCGTTCACCACAGTTACTGTAGCGTTTTCTGGTTTTGGCGCATCTGGTGAAAGTACTGTCACTTTTTCTGCCCAACCTAATGTATGGAAATAATCACCATGAGTTTCTAAGATACCTTTCAATTCTTCTGTAGCTGGTACTAAGATAACCTCAGAGCGTTTGCCCATTGGTACATTCATTTCTGCACGCATGTTACGGATACCTTTGATACCGTCCATCATCACATTCATATGTGCCGCTGCAGAGCTGAACCCTTCCATGGATAATGTACTTGGCCATGGAGCGACCATGATACTCTCCCCTTCATGTGGCAAGTGTTGCCAAATGTGTTCTGTAACGAATGGCATGAATGGATGCAATAATTCCATCATATGGCGAAGAATGGATACCAATAGGTATTGAGCTGTTTGACGGTCACGGCCACCTTCTTTGTTGTACAAACGAGGTTTCGCTAATTCAATGTACCAGTCACAGTACGTATTCCAAATGAAATCGTATACAGCGCTCGCTGCTTCCCCTAATTCAAATTTATCAAGGTTATTCGTAATGTTTGTGACTGTTTTATTGTATTCTTCTAAAATCCATTTATCTGCCAATGTGTAGTCTTCTGTGCTTGGTACGAAACTTTCATCAAAACCTTCTAAGTTCATCAACACAAATTTAGAGGCATTCCAAATTTTGTTGGCAAAATTACGGTTCGCTTCCACACGTTCCATATAGAAACGCATATCGTTACCTGGTGTATTGCCAGTTACCAAAGTAAAGCGCAACGCATCGGCACCGTATTCTTCGATCACTTCTAATGGATTGATGCCATTGCCCAAGGATTTACTCATTTTACGACCTTGGCTATCACGTACTAATCCATGAATGAACACGTGTTTGAAGGGAATTTCTTCTTTAAATTCTAAGCCCATGAAAATCATACGAGCTACCCAAAAGAAGATAATATCGTAGCCTGTTACCATAACGCTAGTTGGGTACCAATGTTTCACTTCCTCTGTATTTTCAGGCCAACCCATTGTGGCAAATGGCCATAAAGCAGAACTAAACCAAGTATCTAATACGTCTGGATCTTGTTCTACTTTGCCATGACAATGCGGACATTCTGTCAATGTTTCTGTCGTTACGATCGTTTCACCGCAATCTTGGCAGTACCACGCTGGAATACGATGACCCCACCACAATTGACGAGAAATACACCAATCACGGATAGACTCTAACCAGTTGGTATATGTTTTAGTAAAACGTTCTGGTACAAATTCAATGGATTTATCACGCACCACTTCTAAAGCAGGTTTTGCCAACGGTTCCATAGATACGAACCATTGTTTCGACACCATAGGTTCTACTGTTGTGTTACAACGGGAACAATGACCTACGCTGTGACCATGGTCGTCCACTTTTTCTAATAAACCTTGCGCTTCTAATTCCGCTACGACTTGTTTACGTGCCAATTCACGTGGCATGTTCACAAAGTGACCTGCCCCTGCATTCATAGTGCCATCTGGATTCATCACAACGATACTTTCCAAGTTATGGCGTTGTCCCATTTCAAAGTCATTCGGGTCATGAGCTGGTGTGATTTTTACACAACCAGTACCAAAGGATTGATCTACGTATTCATCAGCAATGATTGGGATGTGACGGTTCACGAACGGAAGCAACAACTCTTTGCCCACCAAGTGTGCATAACGTTCATCATTAGGGTTCACCGCTACAGCTACGTCACCAAACATCGTTTCAGGACGAGTTGTGGCTACCGTCAAGAATACATCTTCTTCCCCGATCACAGGATATTTAATATGCCATAAATGACCATTTTCATCTTCGTGCTCTACTTCGATATCGGATAGCGCTGTTAAACAATTAGGGCACCAGTTAGTGATGCGTTCTCCACGATAAATCAAGCCTTTTTCATATAAGGCAACGAATACTTTCAATACCGCATCTTGGTAACCTTCATCTAAAGTAAAACGTTCTCTTGTCCAGTCACAAGACGCACCTAAACTACGGATTTGTTTTACGATGGTGCTACCATATTCTTTTTTCCATTCCCATACGCGTTTTAAGAACTCTTCACGACCTAACTCATGACGAGATTTGCCTTCCGTTTTCATGAGATTTTCTTCTACTTTTACTTGCGTAGCAATCCCTGCATGGTCTGTACCAGGCATCCACAATACGTTGTAGCCTTGCATACGTTTCGTACGAATCAAAATATCTTGCAATGTGTTATCAAGAGCATGACCCATGTGCAATTGACCTGTTACATTTGGTGGTGGTAACACAATGCTGAAAGGCTCTTTATTCGTATCTACTTCCTCGTGAAAGTACCCTTTCTCTTCCCAATATGTGTACCATTGTTGTTCAATCTCTTTAGGATTGTACGTTGTCAAATTTTTATATTCTTTCATATGTCCTCCTGTATTTGAATATATGCTAATTATTTTATTAGTTGGTACTTTCTACCTTTATTATTACCAATTCCTTGGATCTTACCATCTTTCACTCATTCCTGTAATAAGTATCTTGCTCTTGATGCTTGTAATCCCAACAATTCCGCGACATCCTTCGCCTTAAAAAATAGATTCATTTCAGCAAAAATAAGTATTTGCTTTTTTTGTTCATTTTTTATCGTTGTTTTATCGCCGGTCTTGACCGCCGGTCTTATATCGCCACCATCAGAACTATTTTCCTTACTATCAAGATTGATAGCCCCTTTATCGCCGTTTTTTACTGCCGTTCTTTTATCATATTCATAGTTCAAATTTTTAAGTACAGCAAAAAAAGAACTTTGAGTGGAACGAAACTCTGGACGTAAAGATGCATTATATTCTTCTTGTGACTCATAGATATCCAACACTTTCTTTAACCCACTGCCTCGTCGCTCCATTAAGTGCATTCTACTAAATACATCTGCAATCATCGGATTTCTACGTTTAGATGAAATATTTGATAGATTTAATTCTTGAATGAAAGTTCCATCCATCATGCCTCCTGGAGAATATATTTCTAATCTATCATCATACATACCAATATGAACTTCTGACCCTAATTCACCATAATCACGATGAATCAATGCATTTACCAATACTTCTTGTATTGCTCTCTCAGGGTAATCAGGATATTCCACGCAATAGGTATCAACTTTTTTCCAACGCTTTTTAGAATTGGTTTTTACAAAATCTATACTATTTTGCAACAATAACAAAAGGCTTCCTTCAAACTCTTTATCATCAAGAGCCTCTTCTCTACCATTTGTTTTATCAAGACCATTCCACCGTGTGGCGAATACCCTTGACTGACGAACTAATGGTTCATCAGCTAATAACGCTCCTGCATTCGTAAGATAATGATCACTACTTACTAACCCAAAAGATAATAAATCATTGTCTCGCAAATCATTCCCTGTTCGCTGAAAGTATACAGATTTTAACTTAGAAAATGCAGCTCGTTCTATCGAAATAGTTGTTGATATGGTGTCAAATGTTTTATTCATACCTCGTAAAATAAGGCTATTTAATTGCATACTACTAGCTGCAACGCTTTCATTTCCGATTCGTATAAAGGCAGTCCTATTTCCACTATCTACATAATAATAGGGTGTTTCATTTCCCTCATACACATGTAACATAATAACATCTTTGTTGTCATTCCTGATAATTTCTAAGTTAACTCTAGGTATAGGGTCTAGCTTATTCTTAATCATTGTGCTGATGAACTCAGAATCACCTTTTGCATCATCTAAGCCTACTAGCCTATCTTCATCGTCAATTCCCCAAATAAGCACCCCGCCTTTTGAGTTAGCAAATGCACTAACAGATTTTAGCCAACTTTTAAGTGTATGCCGTTCTAGCTGTACTTTTTTATCGTAAGAACTGATTTCTCCGATATAGTTTACTAAATCCATAGTTTTCCTCTACAAAATATACAAAAAAGACCCCTCGTCCATTAGGACGAAAGGGTCTATACTTCCGCGGTACCACCTAGATTATTGCTGTAGCAATCACTCATTATCGTTAACGCTGATCAGCGGGCACACTTACTCTAGTTCACCATGCCAACTCCGAGGCTACCCTCTTCCTTCTACATACATTGTTCCACCAACCCAATGCTCTCTGTGATGTGTTCAAAAGATTTTTCCTCTTCTTAGTTATTATCCATATAGTATTAGTATACGTGAAAGCATGTAATAACGTCAATATGACAAGCTATAAATCTATCTATCATTTTGCAAAGGATACATTCATTTCATCTAAAGACTTCGTCATGCTAGGCACATAGACTTTCAAAAATAGATTTACCTCTGGTAATTCCATCTGTACCAACCGTTCGTAAATCGTATCATAGGCAGCATTGAACTCATCATTGCCAGCTGCCTTTTCTGTAACACACTTCATAAACGCCGACAATGTATCTGCCGCTTTGACTAACACTTCATATTCTTTAGGCACTGCTAACAGTGGTTCTTCAAAGGCTGGTTGCACTTCTTTTGGCAATGTATTCCACAGCGTTTCATTAGCCAATTCTTCTACCTCCCCGTATAGGGCACGTAGCTTGGGATTAAAATATTTCACAGGCGTGGGCATATCGCCTGTAAAAACTTCACTCACATCATGATACATAGCAAGCACCGCCAATCGATTCACATCCAATGTACCGTCAAAATACGTATTCCGTAACACTCCCAATTGATGAGCAATCATAGCCGTTTCTAAACTATGACCTTGTAAGTTTTCTACTTCTGTATTGCGCATTAAGCTCCAACGTTGAATATATTTCATACGTCCTAAAAGAGCAAAAAAATGACTTTCCTTCATAATGCACTCCTCCTTGATCTTATAGATTTATTATACAAAAAAAAGCTCATTACCGCCATTACGGTAATGAGCTATCTACACTTTCGTTTCCGTCTATACATCATTATATTACCTACTTTCTGATACAACCTAATTATTGATATGGATCATATATTTCTGCCGAAGCAAATACATCTATATACATAATATCCTCCTTTTCCAATAGCTTCTAACATATTCTAAACATGCAATTACAACACTAATAATAGATATAAACTCATTCTATCACCACCTTTATCTACCTTCCTAAACCGCATTCACCTATTCTTACCACTCTATATATACATCTATTTCAAAATCCATAGTGTTAACTCCTTTCCTACATTACAACACATCTATTCTTACCATTCTACGTATACTTCTAATTCCATTGCCATATCCCCTTTCTATTATCCTACATACATTACATTTCTATCACTCTTACCATTCTACATATACTTCTAATTCCATTGTCTTATCTCCTTTCGTCGTATTTCATGAACACATTATACTAGAACTAGGTTACCTCCTTTTACAAAAGTCCCGATAGTTAATTATCTTATGCCTCTACCATACCTTCCCAAAATCCATCATCTAACAAACCATCCCAATAGCCTTCCTCATCTTGCACAAACCATGGCTCACATACATATTGCATTTCTAACATATTATTTCTCCTTTTTCTAATACACATTTCACTTAATTACATGTTTATTATTATAGTACTAACAACAAATATAAACTCATTGTCTCATCTCCTTTCGTCGTACCTCATGAACACATTATACTCAAACTTGGTTACCTCCTTTTACAAAAGTCCCAATAGTTAATTCTATAGATAGGTAGAATTTCAAAGTATGATTAAAAATAATATGCTCCCCCTCTCCTTTTATGGTACTATAACTATAGATAAAAGCATGCTATATCATGCATAACCAAGTTGTACGACCCCATAGAAAGGAGCCTTTATGGCAGCAAACACAAACTTTTTTGCCACCAGTGATGAAACCGAGTCCCGTTTTTATAGTTTTTTAGACTTAATCGCCAAAGGTGGAGTCTACAAAAGTGCCGACAAAGATTTCCATCCTTTTAAAGGTACGTCCTATCAAGAAAAGACAAAACAAGCTCACTTTTTTATGGATGCGTTGTCACCCCAATCCCTCTATGAGTTTTCCTACGGTCGCGCCAAATTATTAACATTACCTGGTCTTAGTTATTCTCCTTATAATCTAAATCCGTTAGCCTTTGCTCATACCGTGCGCAAAATGCTGCCTACGGACATTCGACGCAGTCTATACTTATATCATTTAATCGCCACTAAGGATATATGCCATGATGAGTCTAGCTCTGAATTCTATCAAAATGGATTACAACATCCTCTACACTATTATGCAAAAGATGACCGTTTTACCGTAAAAGATGATAATCTCTTAGAAGAAGGCAATTTAAAACGATACTTAAACGCTATTAACGAAGAAATTTTAATCACCCAAGATGAAACAACGGAATCCAAAATTAATACTACACAGCTTTTTGATAGTGCCTCCTCCACATTATATGCATTAGGTCTATTAGCCTCTCATCCTACATTAGAAAACGGCTATATCCTAACACCTAATCCGATCGTTACATCAAATCTCACAGAGGATGAACAAAAAGAACTACGCTACGCCTTGGACTTTCAAAAATACATTTCCCCTATCTCTTCCTATGCTCATTATTTACAGTTCAAATTGGGGTTAATTACATTAGAAGAGGGCACTGCTCCAGAAGATATAGTAAGTGATATACACTCAGAGAGATTTTCTGGACAAGCCTCGCCTATCCTAGTGCGCCAAGTCCCTCCTTTCAAAACATTGTTAGATGATAAACGATTAGCCGTCTTAGCTAGTATGAATACATGGTGTACGATTACATCAATTAATCGGGGTAATCCAAAACACACATCAAAACTAGCTACTACAAAAACTCTCAACTACATCGATCAATTAGAAGAGTCTCTCTATGATTCTAGAGAGTACATATATGGTACAAGCAAACATAACCGTCCTATGTCACCAATGTCATTAGATTCTGTGCAAAGCATTACTACGTCACCTGTTACACCTCTTTCTCGAAAACAGAGTAAAACTCGTACTCCTCATATTGTCTACATAGCATTTCATACTTGCCCTGCTAAAGATTGGAACCAATTACAGCGTACACTACATCAATTCTGTACACAACGGATATCCATGGAGTGTATCCCACAAGACGGTGCAAATAGATACCCATTCCTTATAAAAGTCATATACATGGAAACAACCTCCTTATTACCATTATTATATCAATTGGGACCTTATCTCCATTTTGTGACTTCCAGTGGGGAAGAAATTACAGAAGATATGCCAAATATAGACTACATCCAAAAACTAAAAGATCTTGCATTAACTAGAGTAAGGAGCATTTTATCTCATTATGAATCCTAATCCATTCCTTCAACGATATATGAACTCTGAACACACCTCTGTGGGGGCCTATACCTTTTATTACATACGACTCATCCAACTGCTTCACTTTATCTATATGGATCGAATCAATTGTGACGACCTAGGTGTTGAGTATAATCAATTAGATCCTAGAGAAATCACTGCTTGGTTACTACAAGATTATCAACATTCTATGGATAATGGCAGTGCCTCTGAAATGGCAGCAAAAATTATCGAGTTATTTTTCATGCCTGGAGAGACTCCTAATACAGTAGAACCTCTCTTTATTCCACACTTACCTACCCCCTATATACTGACGGACCGAGAAATTCTAGCCCTATATCTATGTATCCATGATGAACGTACATTTCCCTTCCTATCTGCACAAATACGGGATAAGCTACATCAAGCCATAGAAGAGCACCCCTTTTACGATGCTTTTAAAACAATACAAGAAAACTTTGCATCCACACGCACCATATTTCTCACGGATCCACATACCCTAGACATCGTTCACAGGGTATACCGCACGATTATTGAAGGCACGCATAGGATTGCAATCACAACAGCAGATGGACAAGTCTCTGTTATTACACCTTGTCATTTGCGCTACTACGCTAATACGGAAGAGTACTATCTCATCGGCTTATGCAATGA
This sequence comes from uncultured Veillonella sp., assembly GCA_963522415.1. Classification (GTDB taxonomy): domain Bacteria; phylum Bacillota; class Negativicutes; order Veillonellales; family Veillonellaceae; genus F0422. Next base: position 12,524 of record CAUQZV010000012.1, read on the forward strand.
ACGAGAATATAGTTATATTCCTGTGAAAGAGATTCAAATTATGACTGTGGAAGAAGAATCCCCGATTATAAATCGATATACTGTATTAGAGCAATTATTGAAGGAGCAAGCACAAACCTTACAACTACGGGTAACAAATGACAAGAATGCACTAGAACGTGCCTATCATTTGTTTGCAGACTACACAAAAGAAACTACTTTAGTAGAAACTATCATAGATGATGAAGATGAATTGCAAGATCACATGTATAACTTAACCATTACGTACTATCCATTTGACGAAGAAGATATCTATCAAAAGGTTCTTTCCTTAAGTCTTATGGTGACTGTTCTAGAACCTTCGTCTATACGAGAAAGAGTCGTAGAACATTTCACAGCCCTATTAGGCAATTTAGATACATAAATGTATCCCCTGCAGTGGAGCCTTAATATATATCCATAAAGGGCACCCACAATGGGGTTATATATCTCTTAAAAGTGATACACATACAAAATATATGAGTATTTTACCTCACTATTATACATTCATTTAACTATCATATAGACACCTTAGGAGGCTTCATGCATACTCATCAAAACCCTTATCATGCCCCGGCTATACTACGCAGTGGCGGCTATGTAGATATCCATAGTTCGGCAATTACTATTACCTATGATATGCCTTTTTACGCCATTAGCACTAGCCCTTTTAACGGCGGTTTACACCATGTCATGGCAGTGCGTAATCAACAATTAACGTTTTTCGTCGAAAATGAAAGCGAATTACCTGGTGGCTCTACTTCTGCCTATTTGGCTAAAGAGTGTGTACACTTAGACTTACCAATTCATTTCTGTACAGCCCTCTTAACCAGTGCTACTATGAATCGCCATGCTTATGTCTGCCAAGCGGAAGGTTCCATCATCGTAGAAGTGATCGCCACTGCCGGCACAGAACAGACTGCACACCGAGCTGGCGATGGGTATACTTACTATGAACAAGACGGATCCTTTCATAGCGCTGGCACCATTAATTTGTTAGTATTTACCAATTGTGCCCTCACCGATGGTGCTTTAACAAAAGCACTCATTACCATTACAGAAGCAAAAACCGTAGCCCTTCAGACATTAGGCATACATAGCGTCCTCACAGATCAACCTGCTACGGGCACATCCACAGATGGAGTCATTATGACCATAGACCCTAACGGAGAACTCCTTACCGACGTAGGCACATTTTCTCAATTTGGAGACACCTTAGCAAAAGCCGTACGATCCTCCATAAAAAAAGCCATCGAAAATATAGATGTAGCGGCCTTATAAACACTACATACTATAAACACCAAAAAGAGCACGGCCTGTTCCTAAGCAAACGTTATAAAATACCGCTTGCGAAGGAACCAGCTGTGCTCTTTCGTTATATAATTGAACCATGCCACCATAGACTAGTTAGCACAATAGGTGACCATTTAGTAGGTGCCAAAGATAGCTTCCAATTCTTTTCGTTCTCGTTTGTGTTGTAGAGCCAGCATTAATAGTATTCTAGCTTTCACAGGTGATAAAGAATCACTGACGATAAGACCTACTTTTACATCTGAGGACTGGCTCGACACAATCCCATTTCCAATTCGTGAAGCACGTACTTTAGGTATCTCTATGGTATGCAATACATCACGCACGCCTTTTGGCAATGTCCCATTGCCAAAACCACCGATGACCAATCCTTGTGAGCAGCTAGCTACCATCTTGATGATATCTGTATCCATCCCCCCATAGAGATTGACAACTCCCACTGAAGGTAATTCTACTTCTTCCCGAAGAATAAACTCACTTTGTATTGTATGACGTCGACATGGACTATAATAAAAATGAGCCTTTCCATCTTGTACATATCCCATATGACCCCATTGCACATTTCCAAATGTTGCCACATCTGTAGTATGTAGTTTCGTCACATCTCGAGCACTATCAATATACCCATTCATGACTACCAATACACCTTGCCCTATAGCACTTACACTACGTGCTACTTGCACGGCTTGCAACAAATTGACTGGCCCATCCGCACTCAATGCCGTAGCCGGACGCATAGAGCCAGTCATCACAACAGGTTTATCCGTACCAATCGTCAATTGCAAGAAATAAGATGTTTCTTCCATCGTATCCGTACCATGAGTAATAACGATACCACCTACATCTTCTCGGTTAGCTACTTCATTAATTAATAGGGCTAACCTTACCCAGCGATAGGGACTCATTTCGGAACTATCAATATTCGAAAATTGCACGCTTTCAAAAGGACCATACGCCTCTAATCCAGGCACTGCTTGCATGAGTTCATCTACGCCTATAGACCCTGCTGTATATTCTGTTAAGGCACTAGCACCTTGCCCCTTGCCAGCAATTGTGCCTCCTGTCCCTATTATGACAATCTTTTTATCTTTCATATAGAAACCTCCTTGAAACTCATTACCTCTATTATATCATTATTTTTCCTCCTCTTTCATCAGAAAAGTCCCTATATAGCTACACCCCTTATCTTCCCTTTTTATATTGACCCTCTACGATGAAAGGAGTATAGTTAATATATTAACAATTACATTTATCTTTAAGGAAGGTACTATTATGACAGATACTAACTATACATCAAACGTATTGCGTTGGTTCCGAGAAATCAGCCAAATTCCTCGTGAATCTGGCAATGAACAAGGTATTAGCGATTTTCTACTACAATTTGCACAAGACAGAGGGTATGAGGCAGAACGTGATGAAGAATTAAATGTTATCATTCGTGCGAATGCTACTCCTGGCTATGAAAGTCATCCACCGATTATCATTCAAGGTCATATCGATATGGTCGCTGAAAAGTCTGCTACTTCTACACACGATTTTGCTAAGGATCCTATCGAACTCATCGAAGATGGGGAGTGGTTACATGCCAATGAGACTACGTTAGGTGCAGATAACGGCATTGCGGTAGCTATGGCCTTAGCTGTTCTAGATGATACATCTATTCCTCATGGTCCATTAGAATGCTTATTTACAACGAACGAAGAAACAGGCATGAATGGTGCTATGGCTGTGAAAGGTGAAAAACTACACGGCAAATATTTACTCAATATCGATACAGAACAAGAGCATGAATTCATCGTTGCTTGTGCCGGTGGATGTCGCTTAGACCTTACATTGCCAACAAAGACAATACCAACACCTGACGAATTAACATCCTTCCGAATTTCTGTAGATGGATTACACGGTGGCCACTCTGGTATTGAAATTGGAGAACAATTGGGCAATGCTATCACTATTTTAGCTAGACTATTACTAGAAGCTCATCGAGAAGTACCTATCTCTATCAGCCATTTTGTAGGCGGGTCTAAACATAATGCAATTCCTCGTTCTGCGGAAGCAATCATTCTTTGCCAAAGCTCCGACGTAGCCGCATTACAAACTCATATCCAATCTAATACTACTATCATCCGTAACGAATTATCTCCACAAGATCCAAATTTAAAAGTGACAATCACTCCTTGTGACCTTCCTTCTACTATCTATGGAGATACGCAAGCACAAGCACTTCTACAATTCTTATACTTAGCTCCACATGGTGTATTTGGTATGAGCAAAAAATTAGAAGGTCTTGTGGATACAAGTAATAATATTGCTATTATTGAAGATCATGGCACACAATTAGATATATTGATTTCTGTACGTAGTTTAACTATGAGCCAACTGACATATCTTCGAAATCGCATTATGACATTAGCCAAAGCCCATGGTTTTAACGCTACTGAGCAAGGTCGTTATCCAGCTTGGGAATACGAACGAGGCAGCCAGTTAGAAGAACAGGCTATTGCTATCTATCAAGATGTGATTGGTGTTACCCCTCATGTAACAGCCGTCCATGCTGGTCTTGAATGTGGCCTTCTAAAAGCACAATTACCACATACACAAATGATTAGCTTTGGCCCAACCATTCTAGGTGCACACACACCAAAAGAACGATTACACTTGCCGGCATTAACAACAGTCTCTACATTCTTATTAGCCTTACTAGAAAAATTGAAATAATCGGCATGTAAATCAAGAGGGTCCTTCGGGGTCCTTTTGTCTATTAACATATAAAAAATCGAGAAAAGTTGATACTTTTTGATCAACTTTCCTCGATTTTATTTGGAACTATTTTATTACAGCCCCATTTAAATTGCTTTATTCTTACTATCTCAGCATGTATCCGATCATCCATTACAAAGGAAACAAAGTCCACCTAGATCTTCTAGTATACCATCCACTACTGTACGGCCCTGTTTAGGCACCACTTCTCCAGATGGCAAAGTTTCATTTACTGATAAAATAGAATCTGCAATCGTATATAACTCTTCTCGTGTTTTTGGAGTTTCTAATGATTTCATCATCAACACATGACCCGAGTTAAGACCATCAATACTATCATTATACAAATCAGATACATTGATATAGTCCTTTCCTCCACGGTCAACAACCGTTTGGACATAGTTAGCTAACGCTTTAGGGACTCTAGATACCCCCTCAATAAATTCATTAGGTTCTTTTGCCTCCGAGATAACCCCTACAATACCGCATAAAAGAAATCGAATTACCATACTATATATTTCGATATGGTTATACGCTAAACCTGGTACCAACCGCTCTATTTCAGCTTTGCAATCCTCTATGGAAAAAGCTTTTGCTGCACGACATAAGTTAACAATAGATTGTTCTACAGGGCTTGTAGAGTCTATGAGGGTATCTGCTTTATTCGTAGCTTTAAAGAAAATACTATCCAAAGAAGTGAGTAAAAATTCTTCATGGTGACGCAATCTATGAGCTTGTGATTCATGACATAACAGAGACCGACGGAACTGCGTATCATAATAGAAATCTAGAATTTGTTCCTTTGTATTCCAGTCACCACCCGATAAATTTCTAATTAGTTCTGCACGCTCTGGTTTCATCCAAGTAATGGCAGATAATTGAAAATCTGTATCTGCTACATAAGTCAATGAATGTTCTTTTGCTTTATCAATAAACTCTGTTATATACACCGGATCATTAATCGGTTCTAAATATTCATGAGCGATATAATACAGTTTATGATCCAAAGCCGATTCAAAGGAATCTACTTTCCATCCTAATTTAGGAACAACCTCTGTAGACTCTTTAATCAGCTCATTTATATGAGCCACAAATGACACAGCTTTTTTTGTTCGCTCTAATAAATCTACATGTTCATCATATCGAGTCGCAAATTTCATCATTTCTCGAACTTGACCCAATCGATTCCATCCTGGATATACATTGTACGATACATAAGCAACCCCTCGTTCTGAAAGGTTAACATTACAAATCTCTAGAATTTTGTCTTTCACCACATCCGGTACCCAAGACCAAATACCATGCACAATAATATAATCAAAAGTACCAAAGCTTTTATCAATCGTCATGATATCTTTTTCTAACAATGTAATATTATCTAGTTCCATAAACTTAATAATTTCATTGCCAATTTCGATTTGAGATGCGCTAAGATCAACTCCTACAAAAGATGCCTTTGGATGATGTACTGCTTGTCCTATGATGTTCCCCCCCATAGAACAGCCTAACTCTAGCACACGAGCCTCTTTTACAGGAACTGGATCCAAGCCCCATAATTTTGCTTTTGCCTCAATAGAGTTAATAGACGTAACCCCAAATGATTTAGATGGATAAATCAATTCATTATAAGAGCTTTTTAATCCTTCAATGACTTCTGATTCTTGTTGTGAAACAAAAGTATTATTGTCTACTTTCATCATATTTGCCTTTCTTATATCCAACGTACAGAATATTCCTTTCTTCTGTACCACTTCATATTCAATGTAATCAATGCAATTATACCAAATTCTATTTATTTTTTCTAATATGCTATGCATATATGATGCGTAAATTATCTATAAAACATGTAACAATTGTAACAATATAACTATTGTATAGATAGCAAACCCTGCATATAGGATATGTAATATCCGGTTCACTATAACCTCTAGATTCATAGGTCCCTTTTTAAAGAGTCTTTCATGGCGCACTAAAAATAGATCTGGTTGACGAGAATTAGATGCACTTAGGACAATGCGGTACGTCTCAATGGCGGAACGACTGCCCACTATAATACTGACACAAACGAGACCGACTAGGAAAACATCTAACCATTGAGGGTCACGTGTGAAACCTTTCACCAGTAAAATGCCTAACACGTCGGCAGCCCCTGTAAAAATGATTCCACTCATGACCAAACCAGCCACTGCCTTAGGGGATATAAAATTTAAAATTTCCTCCAATGCATGACCAGCATTCTCCGCTTTTTCCTCTTTTGATTCCGATTTTATCCATCTATGAATCGACCACAATTGATACATAGTCCACGCCGTCAAATACGCTAAATACATGTGTAATTCTGTCATCTTATTCCCTCCATTATACTTTACTCACTCAAATTTGATATGCTAAATTCTACATATCTTAAGGTTTCCTCCCATTTATTTTCTAAACTTTATCTTTGATGTACTAGCATCGATACACCAAATAAATCTACATTATATACAGATAGTTCGGCGAATCTTCTATAATCCATACTAACACAGTACGTTAAAATGTACTACTAGAAAATGATTCATGATGTCGTTAGAAACTCATTTATTTGCCGATTGCAATACTAATACAATCATTTCCTTTACTAATAAAAGAATACCTAGCCTACTAAGTAGGTTAGGTATTCTTAGTCCTATAGAAAAGTATTAATGTCCTTCTTTAACTTGGAAAATTTCCCCAGTAACAGCATCAATTTTAATTTCTATTTCCCGTGTTAAGGTTTCCCCATCAATTTCATAATGAGCACGACCGTGATCTGTATCGAACTTCACTTTTTCAATGCGATAGTCAGGATATGCTGTTTTGAAGATTTCCATGGCTTTTTCTTGTGTAATTTGTACTTGTTGCGGTGTTGTTTGTGGCGCTACGGCTCCAGTTTGTTGTACAGTACCATTTGTCGTTCCTGTTGGTGTTCCATTCACCACTGGCGCTACTTGAACTGTCCCTTTTACAGCGGGGATGGCACGTGTATACTGCTCACGGTCTTGATACCAAAACCACCCCATAGCACATGCCGTCACAATGGCGCCTACTAAAAAAGAAATAATGCTTCGTTTCATACTATGACTCCTTACTCAAATTTCACAATCTTAATACTTATATAGAAATTGGCAATCGCCTATACTACATTTGCATAGTCCATCTATATAATATATCTACATATTTCTATATAATTCGTAGAAATATAGTATCATATCTCTATTTCTGTGAGCAAGAGATATTCTGAAACTTCATGAAACTTTTAAATTACTATTATACTACCTAACATTACAGCATCTAGAAATAGCAATATTTCCATCATGTCTCTATATTAGTATTCTATGGGATCAGAGCTCTGATGGAGCCCTCATAGTACATCATAGATTTTATAATGTCCCAAAACTTGTAAATACGTAGACAGATCACGTACCTCTCTTAAAGCTAGTTGAACGTCTTCTTCTCGACCTTCCCCCTCAATATCGATATAGAAGAAATACTCCCATGGTGTATGCATGCATGGTCTTGACTTAATGTTAACAAGATTCAGTTGATGATCTTCAAAGACCCGCAATACTTTCACCAAAGCCCCTGGTGTGTCCCCTGTCTGCACAATGATACTAAGTTTATGCGCCCCATGAATCACCACGTCTCGATGGGTGATGATAAAAAATCTCGTAAAGTTTTCCTTAAAGTTTGCAATGTCTGGCGCCAATAATGTGAGGCCGTATAATTCTTTTGCAGATGCATTGGCAATGCATGCTTTCGTTATATCCTGTATGTCACTCACATATTTTGCACTCACCGCCGTATTGTTCATAGGACCTAATTTCCATGAACTGTGAGTAGATAAAAATTGAGAACATTGCATCAATGCTTGCTCGTGAGAATAAACCTGTTGAATCGTTTCCAGTGTCGTTCCAGGTATTCCTAACAAACTATGGCTGATACGATGACGCACCTCCCCGACGATATGAATGTTCTTATCTTTGATTAAATCCGTGCTATCCCGCACTTCACCGACGATGGAATTTTCAATAGGTAATATGGCATAATCGATGCGTCCTTCGTGGACAGCCTGTACGAGTTCACGATGACTTTGACAGCGTTCAATCCGTTGTCCTTCCACGGATCCACCCTTTTCTATATATTTTGAAAGTACATTCTGCAGCACTTCATAGGCATAGGCTCCTGGAACCCCAGTATAGCCTAGCACAGAGTGTGCTAACTGTAGATCTGTAACTCGTTCATCTGACATAATAACTCCTCCTACATTCCATTCCCAACACTGACATATGTACACTATTATACACAAAAGTACATGAAACCTTAACTAGTATATATATTTCTATTGATATCCTTCAAAAATTCGATGCAAGTTGACATTCTTTCATTGCTGTGATAGAGTTGACTCGTAAATGTATATCTAAAAGCGCGGAACTTTATCGTTGGTGCTCCCCACCATAGAATGGTCTATCATTCTGAAAGCGAGGAACTTTACCGTTGGTGCGCCCCACCATAAAATGAGTTATCATTTTGAAAGAGAGGCCCTATAAGTATGGTGCACCCCACCATGGATATACTTTATTTGCAATATAAGCCGGGATGTATCTAGGCTTTTCTTTTTATGGACTATAGGAGCTTTCTATGAATACGCAACCAAACTTAAGCTTTTATAAAATCAATAAAACATATAATTTACACTAAAACATTACGTTTTTATACCAAATCCTTAACTAACACATTACCAAAGCATAATAAGACGCATTACGTAAACTTACAAAAAGCAATCGCTTATCATGATTCTTGGATAGAAGAGCATCCATAATACCTTTTTGTATCACCTGAAGATAAATATGTGTGCAATAAATCTATATAGACGATCATCCCTTTTCCTAGAATCATACTATATCAGATTTTCCCTAGAGTCCCACCATAGCGCACTTAGGCTAGGCGATGCTTATCTAGATGGATATCTAAAATTACACAAACGAAAAAGAATGCCATATACTCCGGAGCAAATCTCAGTGGAACGTAAATTTGCGGATGAGTGTATGGCATTCTTTTATTTGCTATATAAAGGGCTTTCCCAAAAGGTAAAGCTACCCTAAGTGCGCTATAACAGCGTCAGTCATGCCTTGAGTATTTACTTTCTTGAACCCTTCGCGGTACATATCACCTGTACGATAGCCCGCATCAAGAACAGCTGTCACTGCTTGCTCAATATTGTCAGCTACTGCTGGCAAGTCCAAGGAATAACGACACATCATAGCAGCAGACAAAATAGTGCCTAATGGATTGGCAATCCCTTGTCCTGCAATATCTGGAGCCGATCCATGGATTGGTTCATACAAGGAAGTACCTGTACCGATAGAAGCAGATGGCAATAAGCCAAGAGAGCCCGAAATAACCGCTCCTTCATCGCTCAAGATATCTCCAAATAAGTTCGTTGTCACTAGTACATCAAATTGACCTGGGTTCGTCACAAGTTGCATAGCCGTATTATCTACATAGTAGTAGTCCATGGAAATATCTGGGTTGTCTTCTGCTTTTTCTTTCGCAATTTTACGCCACAAACGAGAGGATGCCAATACGTTAGCTTTATCTACGCTCACCACTTTACCGGAACGTTTACGTGCGGTCTCTACAGCTACATCCATGATACGTTCTACTTCATACCGAGCGTAGGTCTCTTTATCCCAAGCAAATTCGCTAGGACCTTCTCCTTGTGCTTCTTCACGTTCCCCAAAGTAGATGCCACCGGTTAATTCACGAACGATAACGAAATCAACATTTTCTACCAATTCTGGTTTCAACGGCGAAAATTCACGCAATGCTGGATAGATTTTCACTGGGCGCAAGTTGCAGAACAAGCCCAATGCTTTGCGCAAACCAAGGATGGCTTTTTCTGGACGGATGGACGGATCTACGTCATCCCATTTAGGGCCTCCTACAGCACCTAATAATACAGCATCTGCTGCTTGGCATGCATCGATAGTATCTTGTGGCAATGGTTCACCGAAGGCATCGATGGCTGCACCACCTGCTTTTTTCTCAATCCAGTTGGCTGTTACACCAGCTTTGGCAAAGGCTGCATCCACCACAGCACGCGCCGAATTTGTTATTTCTTCCCCAATGCCGTCACCAGCAATTAGGACAATTTGTTTTTCACTCATAGTATTCCTCTTTTAAAAGTCTCTACACATCTACAATATACCAAGATATTCTACCTATCGAGTATCCATACTATAGGGAATACCTCTAGGCTAATCAATAGTAGCATTGCCTAGGGCCTCCTATTAGATATATTAGTTTTGTCTTGTTTTTGCAAAGTTAACTAGCCCACCTGCTTTGGCAATGTTTTGCACAAATTGTGGTAATGCCGTTCCCTGGTAGCTTTCACCGGTAGTCACATTATGGACAACACCTGTGGCCATTTCCACTGCGATTTCGTGACCTTCCTGAATGCGGTCTACTGCATCGCCAATTTCGATCACAGGCAAACCGATGTTGATAGCATTGCGGAAGAAAATACGAGCAAAGCTATCTGCTACGATGCAAGAAATGCCTTTTTCTTTAATCACCGCTGGCGCATGTTCACGAGAGGAACCACAACCAAAGTTTTTGCCAGCTACCATAATTTCACCAGCTTTCACATTTGGTGCAAAGGTCGTATCAATATCTTCCATGGCATGTTCCGCCAATTCCGCCATATCCGCTATGGCCAAGTAGCGCGCCGGAATGATTACGTCTGTATCTACATTGTCACCGTAGCGCCAAATTGTTCCTTGAAAGTCTGCCATATTATACCTCCTCAGGGCTTGCTAAATACCCCGCTACTGCACTTGCTGCCGCCACATACGGGCTTGCTAAATATACTTCACTGTCCACGTGTCCCATACGGCCACGGAAATTGCGGTTTGTGGTAGACACAGTGCGTTCTCCCTCTGCCATGATACCCATGTAACCACCTAAGCACGGACCGCAAGTTGGTGTACTCACGGCACAACCTGCTTCAATAAAGATGTCCATTAAACCTGCTTTTACAGCTTGGTTATATACATCTTGGGAACCTGGGATCACGATGCAACGCACGAAGTCCGCTACCTTGCGACCTTTAAAAATTTCTGCGCACATTTCTAAATCTTCAAATCGTCCATTCGTGCAAGAACCGATGATAACTTGGTCGATTTGAATGCGGTCTTCTTTCACAATGTCTTTCATGTAATGTGTATTGGAAGGAAGATGTGGGTACGCCACCACTGGTGTTAATTCGTCCAATTGGATGGTCACTACTTGGCAATACTCTGCATCTTCATCTGCTGCAATCGGTTCGATAGAGCGTGTGATGCGACCTTGGATATACTCCTCTGTCACTGCATCGTATGGGAATACACCACATTTACCACCCGCTTCGATGGCCATGTTACAGATGGTCAAACGGTCTGCCATCGTCATGTATTGCACACCAGAACCATGGAACTCAAGGGCTTTATAACGTGCTCCATCCACACCGATTTTACCGATTAAGTCCAATACAATATCTTTACCGGAAATCCATTTCGCTGGTTTTCCTTCTAGAACAACCTTAATAGTTTCTGGTACCTTGAACCAAGTTTTACCTTCTGCCATAGCTACTCCGGCATCTGTAGAACCAACGCCAGTAGCAAAGGCATTCAATGCACCGTACGTACAAGTATGAGAGTCAGCGCCAATGATCATTTCCCCTGGACCAATCAAACCTTGTTCTGGCAACAATACGTGCTCAATCCCCATACGACCTACTTCAAAATAGTGTGTAATCTTATGTTGTCGCACGAAATCGCGCATTACTTTGGCTTGTGTGGCAGATTTAATATCTTTATTCGGTGTGAAATGATCTGGTACTAAGTAGATGTGGTCTGCATCGAATACAGGTTTACCGATCTTTTCAAATTCTTTTTTCGCTGGCGGAAATGTAATATCGTTCATCAAGATGAAATCTAATTGACACTCGATCATTTGACCTGCTTTCACCTCTGCAAGTCCTGCGTGACGAGCCATATTTTTTTCTGTTATGGTCATACCCATGACATTAACCCTCCTGGTTTCCAAACTCTTGTTCTAATTCTCTTGCTAAATAAATGGCATTGACTGCGTTAATATAAGCATTCACACTAGATTTTACGATATCTGTGCTCACCCCACGGCCTTGGAATCTGCGGCCATTATAATTGACTTTTACAACTGCCTCACCAAGGGCATCCTTACCCACTGTTACGGAGCGGATTTGGAAATCTTCCAATACAAATGGTGTGTTCACTAATCGTTCGATAGCTCTGAAAGAAGCATCTACTGGGCCATCACCGACAGCAGCATCCATACGTTCCCCATTCGGAGTTAACACACGAATGCTAGCAAGAACGTATCCATTTTGATCGGAATGGTAATCGTGTTGTACCACGTGGAATGCTTGTTCGTGATGCATAGTATCCATCACCAAAGCGTAGATATCTTCATCGTAGACTTGTTTTTTCTTATCTGCTAAAGCTTTGAATTGAACGAACAACTCATTCACTCGTTCTTCTTCTAACTGAAAGCCTAAATTCACTAAATGATCTTCGAAGGCATGACGACCAGAATGTTTACCTAATACGATAGACGTTTTTTCGGCCCCTACACTAGCTGGCGTCATGATTTCATAAGTCGTTGGATTGTTCAACATACCATGTTGATGAATACCAGACTCATGTGCGAAGGCATTCGCACCTACGATAGCTTTATTAGGAGATACGGCAACACCGCAAAGTTTGCTCACCAATTTGCTAGTACGTGTAAATAAAGGTGTATCGATATGAACATCGAATGGATAGTGGTCATGACGAGTTTTGATAGCCATCACGACTTCCTCGATAGCCACATTACCAGCTCGTTCTCCTAAGCCATTCATAGTACATTCCACTTGACGAGCCCCTGCTTCGATAGCTGCCAACGTGTTCGCATTCGCAAGACCTAAGTCATTGTGACAATGTACACTGATGATTGCTTTTTCGATGCCTTTCGTATGTTCTTTAATGTAACGAATACGATTGCCAAATTCTTCTGGTGTCATGTAACCTACTGTGTCTGGTACGTTCAAGATGGATGCACCACCTTCAATAGCCACTTCAAAGACACGACATAAATAATCTAGATCTGTACGAGATGCATCTTCTGCGGAGAACTCGATTTCATCAAATTTACCTTTGGCAAACTCAAGGATATGTTTCACAATGTCTAGCACTTCTTCACGAGTCTTTTTCAATTTATACTCTAAATGAATATCGCTAGTAGCGATAAACACATGAAGGCGGCTGCGCTCTGTACCAGCTAGTGCTTCTGCTGCTTTTGTCACATCATTTTCATTTGAACGAGCCAATGCTGCGATGGTACATCCACGCACTTCTCTCGCAATCGTAGATACCGCCTCAAAGTCGCCTTCCGATGCAGCTGGGAACCCCGCTTCGATGACATCTAATCCAAGGCGCACAAGAGCTTGTGCAATTTCTACTTTTTCTGGTGTTTGAAGGGACACACCTGGAGTTTGTTCCCCATCACGTAGTGTAGTATCAAAAAAATAAATTCTGTTGTCCATGATGATTCCTCTTTCTGACTAATCTATATCTGTACATATTTCTATTCTAACGAATGATTTTAAGAAAACTGAATATGTGGCCTCCATATCTCACCTTTGATAAAATCATTCCTATGGTGGTTTTGATTACATGCTGCTGAAATTACTTTCAGAGAATAGAAAAACGCCCCCAGAGATGACTATGCATCCCTAGGGGCGTTATATGTAGCGTATTGGCTTCATAGAGGTTTTTACATTTTACATACTGTATGTCCTAGTAATACTACATTATAGATTCTGCCTCTATCTTGTGAGGTTGTTTGTCACAATCAACGGCATATTCTACTATTAGTAAACTGTACTTAAAACTATCAAAACATTCTAATAGAGCCTACTTGTACTGTATACCTTATACAGATCTCATCGTAAAATGTAAGAAACACTAATCAACCTATGATACAAAAAAGCCCCTCAATGTGCAGCGCACATCAAGGGGCATTATCATTTCAATAACACGGTCCCACCCTAGTTGGTTCTCACAGTTATAACGGAACTACCGTCGATGACTACTTGATTTCACCATCGCTGCTCACAGGGGAGTCTCAATATAACCGTTCTACTACTTCGCACCAACCAGTAGCTCTCTGAAAGCAACTAACTATATCTTTATGCCTGTTCATCGCATTTGCTTTATGTAACTGAAGACTATTCTATAGTATTTTGAGTCGCTTGTCAATAGACTAATGTATTTTTTATTTTGGTGTATACACAATACGAATAAACTTTGTTATAATGCAATTATAGAAGAGTCTTCAACGTGCGTTGGGCTCATCTCTTCCTACTCTATAGGAGGAGGTGGTACTATGAAAAAGTTTTTTAAAAAAGTCAATGTATTGATTTTGATTTTAAAACTAATAGTACAAATCATTGATTTGTTTAAATAATTAATGATGAAGCCTAACGAAAGAGGTTCGCACCCTCTATACGTTAGGCATCATCTTTTTTCTATCTTGAGATGAGCCTAACGCCAGCACACGTTGATGGCTCTTCTTTTTGTGTCTTAAGTATAGCATTGTTTGGAGTAAAACACAATAGGAGTGCTGTACCTAACTCTATCTAATATACATCATATCACTTCAACAATAGATATACATCGTATTGTTTTTGTACTTTCTTCTATAGATTTTGCCTACAACTCTTCTGTTTTATACAAGGTATACCCTTCATAGTAATAACTATAGTCGATTCCCTTCATATATACTATTCTATCATCTATCCTTTCACTTAAAGCATTTTTTAAGAGATGCTTGATTTCAGTATCTTTAATAGGGCTTCGTTCCATAGCTAGTAAATAATCGTCTTTATCTACAAAACTCCAATCTACAACGAGATGCAGTTCTTGTTTCAGCATTAGATCTAGCCAGATTCTAGCACTTCTTCCATTGCCTTCTCTGAAAGGATGTGCCACGTTCATCTCCACATATTTTTCAATAATTTCATCAAAAGTAGATTGTGGCATGTTCTCTATACTTTCAAGGGCAGCCTGTAAATACATCACAGGAGCAAACCGAAAATTACCTTTTGCTATATTAACAGACCTAACTTTTCCTGCAAAGTCATAGATATCTTCAAACAAATATCTATGTATCGCAGCTAATTGCGCAAAAGAACCTACAGGATGCTTCTCTAGTACAGTAGTATCAAACAGATCTAAAGCTTTCTTTTTACTAATCCGCTCTTCCTCTCTAGCAAGTTCTACAGAATTAGTGATTCCCAACTTATTTTGCAATACCATACCATCACCACCTTCTAGCACAAAATATACAGACGCCTCTAACATTCATCATTTTTATAAAAATCTTCCAAGATATATGTTGTCACAGGTGTTACAAATAATTCATATTTTATAATTAGTTCTACAAGATCATCACCATCTATTAGCGTAATAGGACTACCTTCACGGGCTGCTTCTCTAGCTTTTGTGGTGAACCTACTACTTGTAATGAATACACCATAGTCTGCTTGAAACTTATTCATGGCCCCTAAAAATTGATTGATATCAGGTTCTCCAACTGGATTCACAGTATAGCGTTTACATTGAATCACAACACGTGTGGTTCTGAAATCATCACCCATATGATAGCCATAGCCATCGATACCACCATCGTTTGAAATAGAAATTCCTTTATTGGTGAAAGTAATCCCCATCTTAGTTAATAATAGCCTAGAAAATTGTTCAAACTTAGCTGGAGACATATTTCTAATAGCCTCTTGCAACTTTACGTTTACATCATCAAGAATATTTCCTTCATTAATGTCTCCAATAGACTCTTCATCATCATGATTATGATCTATATCAATAGATAGTTCAAAGTTAGTAACTTCTTTTTTATCAATTCCTTTTTGTTCTTTTAACTTTTCTCTTTCTCGTGCTTTTTCTTCCCAATATATACCTGCAGGAACACGAACTTCTTGGTATATATCAAATAAATCTAAATCGATTTGTACTCCTTTTTCTGTTAATTGTATTTCTTTTTTTGATTTACCATACACAATAATACCTACTAATATAAGTTCTGTTATAGCAAAGTTAAATTTAAAATTAAATGGTTTATAGGTATTTCCTGTTTTCTTAGAACTGCGTACAATTTCTGCATAAGCAGCAATATCATCATCTTTTTCACAAATACTATCTTTCAATTGTGTTCGTGTTAAGCTACCACCAGCCTCTTGTAAAGAAGCTATGATCGGCTTTAATAATATAGAAAGTTGTTCATCTGTAGATAAATCAATAATATCCATATCTTTACTCCCTCATCTCACACTAACCAAAAAGGACTGCACCCAGAATCTATTGTATTCTGTTACAGTCCTTTCTTTATAACATACTCAGTATATCTTATTTTTTATTCTCAATGGCTGCTTTCACAAATCCTTTGAACAATGGATGTGCATTGTTTGGACGAGATTTCAATTCTGGGTGGAATTGTACGCCCACGAACCAAGGATGATCTGCTACTTCAACGCATTCTACTAAACGATTGTCAGGAGATGTACCAGAGATAATCAAGCCTGCATCTGTCAATTGTTGACGATATGCATTGTTGAATTCCCAACGATGACGATGGCGTTCATAGATTAAGTCTTCACCGTATGCTTCATGTACTTTTGTACCTGGTACCGTTTTACATGGGTATACGCCAAGACGCATGGTACCGCCTTTTTCATCCACATCTACTTGATCGTCCATTAAGTCAATCACAGGGAACTCACAACTTTCATCAAATTCTGTAGAAGTAGCACCATTCATGTCCAATACGGAACGGGCAAATTCCATAACAGAAGATTGCATACCTAAACAGATACCAAGGAATGGTACTTTGTGCTCACGAGCATATTGAATAGTAGCAATTTTACCTTCTACGCCACGGCAACCGAAACCACCAGGTACCAAGATACCATCTACATCTTTATATACTTCCGCTAAATCAGTACCTTCTGCTTCTACCGCTTCAGAGTCAACCCATTTAATGTTCACTTTTGTATCTTCTACAATACCTGCATGCCCCAATGCTTCGGCTACGGAAATGTACGCATCATGTAATGCTACGTATTTACCAACAAGAGCAATGGTAATTTCTTTCTTAGGGTGTAAGATTTTATGAACCATTTCTTTCCATTCTGTCATATCTGCAGGACGGTCTTCTAGGTTCAATTTGCGCACAACAATGCTATCTAATCCTTCATCTTGCATCATCAATGGTACTTCATAGATGGTGCTGCAAGTGCGGTTTTCCACGATAGCATCTGGGTCTACGTCACAGAATAATGCCAATTTATCTTTCATGTCACGAGAAATTTCTTTTTCTGTGCGGCATACGATGATGTCTGGTTGAATACCGATACCACGAAGCTCTTTTACACTATGTTGTGTTGGTTTTGTTTTCAATTCACCTGCTGCACTGATATATGGTACCAATGTAACGTGGATATATAACACATCATCACGGTTCACTTCTTTTTTCACTTGGCGAATTGCTTCTAGGAACGGTAAGCTTTCAATATCCCCTACAGTACCGCCGATTTCTGTGATTACTACGTCTGCATTGTCTTCTTTACCTACACGGAACACAGCATTTTTAATTTCATTCGTAATATGAGGGATAACTTGCACAGTAGAACCTAAGTATTCCCCTTTACGTTCTTTATTAATGACAGACCAATACACTTTACCAGCTGTGATATTGGATGTTTTACCTAAATTAATGTCGATGAAACGTTCATAGTGGCCTAAATCTAAGTCAGTTTCTGCACCGTCGTCAGTAACGAACACTTCACCATGTTGATAGGGACTCATTGTACCTGGGTCAATATTGATATATGGGTCAAATTTTTGAATTGTCACCTTATATCCACGATTTTTCAACAAACGTCCCAAGGATGCTGCAGTAATGCCTTTACCTAATGATGATACGACGCCACCTGTTACGAAAATATACTTTGTTGACATGATGCCTCCCTAATAATTATATGCTTCTGATTACATTTTTTCAGGAGCGGAAATACCTAAGATACCAAGACCATGTTGTAATACATGTGCAGTTGCTGTAATCAAGCCTAATCGAGCTTGCTGTAGTTCCGGCTCAACGCCCATGATACGGCCTTGTTTATAGAAGGAATGGAATAAACTTGCTACGTCATATAAATACTTAGCTATACGATGTGGGGCTTTATTATTAGCAGATAACTGAATTTCTTCTGGGTAGGCTGCTAGTTTTTTAATCAATTCCACTTCTTGTTCGCTTTGCAATGCTGTGAAAGATGTATTCGCCCAGTCGCCATAAGCAATTCCCGCTTCTTTTACTTGTCCAAAAATACTATGAATACGAGCATGCGCATATTGGATGTAGTACACTGGATTATCGTTAGATTTAGATGATGCCAAATTAATATCGAAGTCCAATTGACTATCTAAGGAACGCATCAAGAAGAAATATCTTGCTGCATCCACCCCTACGTCTTCAATCAATTCATCCAACGTAATCGTTTCACCAGTACGTTTGGACATTTTTACAAGTTCTCCATCACGGTATAAGAATACCATTTGTAATAACAGAACTTCTAATTTATCTGGATTGAATCCAAGCGCTTCCATAGCTGCTTTTACACGGGCAATATACCCATGATGGTCAGCACCCCAAATGTTAATTAATTGTTTGTAACCACGTTCGTATTTATCTTTATGGTATGCAATATCTGCAGCTAAGTATGTTGGTTCTCCATTGTCACGGATAACCACTCGATCTTTGTCATCTCCATATTGCATAGACGCCAACCAGTAGGCTCCATCTTTTTCATACATTCCGCCAGATTCTAATAGCTGATTCACCAACGTACGAATTTCACCACTTTTATGCAAACTACGTTCGCTGAACCAACGGTCAAAGCCAACGCGGAAATTACGTAATGTTTTGCGCAATCCATTTAATTTTTCTGTTAAAGCAAATTCTTTAAAGAATGGAACACGCTCTTCTTCTGGAAGTACTGCGAAGAAGTCGCCTCTCCAGTTAATCAATTCTTGTGCTGTATCGATGACATCTTGACCACGATAGCCAGACTCAGGGAACTCATGTTTCATATCTAATAATTCTAAATAACGAGCATTCACAGAAGCCGCTAAATTATCGATTTGTTTACCTGCATCATTGATGTAATATTCAGCAAACACATTATATCCTGCAGCACGCATCAAATTCACCAAAGCACTACCATAGGCAGCACCACGACCATGTCCTACATGTAACAACCCTGTTGGGTTTGCACTAACATACTCGATTTGCACTGTATCTTCTTCACGAAGTGGTGCATTACCATATGTGTCCCCTGTTGTTAATATATTTTTTAAAGTATCGTAAATCACATCCGATGCTAAAAAGAAATTGATAAATCCAGCACCTGCTACTTCAGCACGAGTTAACCAATCATAATTCATATGAGAAATGATAATTTCCGCAATCGCCTTTGGATTAGATTTCGCTACACGTGCAGATTGCATAGCAATATTAGTGGAAAAGTCACCAAATTCTTTTTGCGGTGGTACTTCCAATTGTGCCTCTGGATAGGTACCTTCTGGTAGTTCTCCTTGTTCTAGAGCTATCTGCAAAGCCTCCTTAATGGCTGCCTTCAAAACTTCTTTCATGTCCATAATGTACATCCTCCCGAATCTCTACATATAGTTGGTTGTAAAATTGCCACTCACCACCAACAGAGATATCATATCCTAAACAAATATGGCCCTTGCCATCGTTCAACTCTATATCTAATTCATGGGTTAGCATAGCCAACTCTACCGCCCCATAAGGCGTTTCCAAGCTAGCTATATTAGTCTTCCCCAATTGGTACTCATGGCGCATAGAAAATTCACCAGTTCGCAAGAGTACCACCGAATCCTTATAAGCTTTAATAGTCGTTTTCGTATTCCCCAAACCTGTGACTTCACTTTCATCATAAATGATATGTTTCGCCAAAGCTGTTTCATAATACTTACCAGAGGATACTAATTCCACCACCGTATCTTCTCCATCCGCATCACGTTGCGTACTTTTCACAGACACAATCACTCGTTTCATTAGCATTCCTTCTCTCTTATTTACGCACCATCTGTATCATTTTATTATATCACAATTTGCCGCAATGAGGGCATCTTTTTGGGACCGTTCCATGCGCTTCACTTGCTGTTCCATGGATTGAGCGTCTTGCTTTCTACTGAAAGCGGTACTCCACACCAAGGTTACCGGTCTACGACCTCGCGTATACTTGGCGCCCCCTTTAATTTCTCCATTATGAGCGCGTATGCGTTTCTCTAAATCCGTAGTCCAGCCCGTATAGAGAGAGCCATCCGCACATCGCACCATATAGGTATAAAACTTTTCTTTCATCTTATTCTCCAGCTGGAATTGGTGCTAAGTCAACCGACTGAATCACCACTGGTTCTTTCGGGGTATCGCGCTTATCTCGTGGCACACGACTAATCGCTTCCACTACATCCATCCCTTGTACAACTACTCCAAAGATGGTGTGCTTATTATCTAACCAAGGAGTAGGTGCCACTGTAATAAAGAACTGCGCATTCCCTGTATTAGGACCTGCATTGGCCATCGCCAAGATACCCATTTTATTAAAGTGTAAATCATTGCTCACTTCATCAGGAATCGTGTATCCAGGCCCTCCTTTTTTATTATCTCCGCCTTGGATCATAAATCCATCGATGACACGGTGAAAGGTTAAATTATTGTAATATCCTTGTTCAATTAAACTTTTGAAGTTTTTCACAGTGATAGGTGCCTTACTACCATACAGACGCACTTTGATATCACCTTTATTCGTATGAATCGTAGCATATTCATCAGCAATTGGTGTCGCATCAAAGCTAGGCATCTTTGCTTCTACTTTCACATCTTTACCTACTTCAGATTTTGCTTGCTGAGCTGCATCTGTACCACAAGCAGCCGTCACTACTAATGTTGCTCCTAATAGTGCACTCAGTAAGATACGTTGTATATTCATTAATTATCTCCATTTCTAAAATAAAAACCACCGTTAGATGAAACCTCTAACGGCGGTCTTTACTTATTGTATCATACTTGACGCAGATGTGCAAAAAGAATCTACCCTATCTCGCTAAGACTTGACGAATATAATAGCCACGTGCTCGCAAGGAACCATTCAAATAAACGATCTCATTCGATTTCACACGAATCAAGTATAATGGATCATCACGGTCTAATAATTTTTCCATACCAATGTCTGTTAGTACCTTAGCATACTCTTCATCATCAGGCCCTAGCACAGTGGCTACCCCTTGAATCTGAACACTCTTTGCTGTACCTGGACCCTCATAAGGATCAAACACAGTGAGAGATACATTTTTATCCTCTTCTAAATGAAAGAATTTCTCACCACCTTCAGAGAAAATATCAATGTAGCCATCATGCACAGTATACGATAATGGCGTGCAGCGTACACCCGTTTCACTGTGTGTCGCTAACGCACAAGTATGATGAGCTTTTAAAAAATCAACAATCTCAACATGCAATTCACGTGGGTCCATCTTTCTTGCAGTTTTATCCTTCTCTGTCCAAAAAGAAGCTGCTACTTTATAATCCATCAATTCTCCTTTCAACCCCTGCACGAACTTACCTCATTCTATTATATCACTAACAGGTATGTCCATTTCAAGTATTAAAGGATAATTTTGAAAATTATTATTAAAAACTTAACTCAACCAAAGTAAATACGATACATTCGAAGCAGACTAAGCAAAGCACAAGTTTGCAAACGCCCTCCCCTGAGGAACGCGGTTACGAGTAGCAGCCTTGTGGCGTTCCTTTACTATCAAAATCACACAAACCCAAGAAGAGCACGGTGTGCCCCCGAACAAACATTATGAAATACCGTTTGAGAGGGGTATGCCGTGCTCTTCCCTTTGCTCTATTCAGTTAAAACCGCCACAGGCTGCATAGCAAAACAAGAGACGACTTAGTCACGATCATATTTCACGCGATAAATCTCACCTGTAGCTGCATCAATTTTTACATCTACTTCTTCGTATCCACGGAAGCCTTCAATTTCATAATGAGGGCGACCATAGTCCACGTCAAAATCAACATCTTTAATTTGATAATCTGGATATTGCGCTTTAAAAATTTCTACCGCACGATCATAACTGATTGCTGCTTGCGCTTGTACTGGTATATATTTACTGAAAGCCGCTTGTGCTGGCACTGCAGCCACAAATAAACCTGCACCTACCACAACTGCTAACGCTACTTGTTTCATTACTTTATTCATAATACTTTCTCCTCAATACACGAAACTTATCCTTTATATCGATATATCTCTATATCCTACAATAATAGTATATCTTAGCACCAATAAAATCGTCAACCATAACTACAGCCTATGTTATACTAAAATTGCATAAATAAAAACTATAACAAAACAACCTTCTCTTCTCCCAAAGGAACGCAGTTAGGCGTAGTAGCCTTGTGGCGTTCCCTTACTACCTAAGTCACACGAACGTAAGAAGAGCACGGTGTGCCCCCAAATAAACCGAATTAATGTCACGTTCATTTATATCATAATTACACTTATCCTAAAAGAGCACAGCATGTTCCTGAAGAAACATTATGAAATACCGTTTCTGAAGGAATGTGCTATGCTCTTCCCTTCCCTAAGGAATGCAGTTAGGCGTAGTAACCTTATGGCGTTCTTCACTACCTAAATAAAACAAACGCAAGAAGAGCACGGTGTGCCCCCGAACAAACATTATGAAATACCGTTTGTGAGGGGGTATACCGTGCTCTTCCCTTCGCCTTATTCCGTTACGAACGCCACAGGCTACATAGCGTCACAAGGGTCGCCCCTAGCATAACCAAAAACGCCACATAGTCAACGCCTTGTAAACTCACTTTTCGCATAAATGTATGTTGCTGATTGCCAAAGCCTCGAAGTTCCAAGGACAACGCCATTGTCTCAGATCGACTTAATGATTTCAGCATCAATGGTTGAATAACCGTCATATAAGATTTTATCTTTGTCAGCCAATTGCCTTCTAAAGACATGCCACGGCAAGCCTGTGCTTCTTGTACCGCTTTACTTTCACGTAAAAAATCTGGTACAAATCGTAAAGCCGCTGTAAACATAAATGCATAGGCATAGGGGATGCGACATTGTTGAACCAGCGCCACTGTTAAATCTTGTGTTTTTGTTGTTACAATGAGCATCATAAAGATGGTGGTCATCGTCAACATGCGCAAAGCCGTCACAATAGCAGAATCCACAGACCAGCTACCCAAATACTGTACGATACCTAAGAAGGCAGAAAATCCAATTAAAGCCAATAAAGGTTTCCATTGACGGAACAAGATACCACCAAGTAGCATTAACAGTAATTCTACCCCAAATAATGCTAACAATAGCTCCGGAGTTTTCATAGCAATGGCTAAGATGGACACGAAAATAGTAGCCCAAATTTTTGTTAATGGTACAAATTTCATCAGTCTCCTCCTAACCTTTCACATACTCTACATAGCGCAGTTCAAACTCTTTCATAGATTTACAATACCCTAAGGCTGGTACCGTTTCACTGAGTACCACACTCGGTGGTTTTGTCAAACCAAGTTCCAACAGATCATCACGGTTCGTAAATAATTCTTCTGGAGATCCATCAAAAGCTTTCGTGCCGTATCCCATAATGATCACTCGTGTAGAGTATTCTGCCATAATTTCCATATCATGAGTAATTAATAATATGGTCAACCCTTGAGCTTGTAATTCTTGCAATAATACCAAAAGTTCCTTTGTTTCCGTTCCATCTTGACCGCTCGTCGGCTCATCAAGAATTAACAATTTCGATTGCATTGCCAAGGCAGAGGCGATGGCTACCCGTTGCTTTTCTCCACGGCGCAGGCCTAATGGATAGGATTCTGCTAAATGAGAAATACCTACTCGTTCCAACGCATCTTTCACGATACTACGAACGGTTTCTTTATCATATCCCAACTGTTCAGGCCCAAATGCCACCTCTTCTGCCACGGTTTGGCGGAACATTTGACGATCTGGTTGTTGAAATACATAGCCAATAAAACGCCCTCTTTCAGAGGTAGGCATATTCGTAATATCTTGGTCATTATAAGAAATCTTGCCTTCTACGGGAGTTTCTAAACCCACTAATAAACGGGTCACCGTCGTTTTTCCACAACCATTACGACCACCTAATGTAATGAACTCACCACTGCCAATCGTGAAATTCACATCTTTCATAATGTCTTGTCCTGGCACATAGGAAAAGCGCAAATTTTCAACTTGTAACATATTAGCGTTCTCCTTTCAATAGACTAGACTGGGCAGATTCCAAGGACAACCATGGTGTATCTAAGGCAATCCCTTTCGCTGCTAATGATTTATACGTCACAAACAAGGATGGTAATGCATCTACATAGGTATTTGTATCATACATGTAAGATAACACATTTTCTACAGAACTATCGATTTTTAGCTCTCCACCATCGACTAATACCATACGATTTGCGTACGGCAATACAGCATGCAAATCGTGGTCGATAACAACCACAGTAATACCATGGTCACGATTCAAGGAACCTACTAAGCGATACAACTCTTCTGTTCCTTCTGGATCCAAGGAACTCGTCGGTTCATCTAAGACTAAGATAGATGGGTTGACAGCTAGTACAGAGGCAATCGCTAAGCGCTGGCGTTGACCACCAGACAGGCTATATACATTGCGGTCTTCTAAGCCTGTCAATCCCACTTGGTCTAATACGATGGCAGTACGTTCTTCGATAGCTTCCGCCGTATAACCACGGTTTTCAAGGGCAAAGGCTACTTCTTCTGCTACCGTCATTGTTACTAATTGTGTATCATAATCAGCTAAGACAATACCGATATCATCGGCTACGTCTGGAATTTCTAATTGTGTCACCGCTTTACCATTGATGAATACCATGCCTTCCATAGTACCACCGTAAAACTTAGGCACAGCACCTGCCATGGCCATACAGATGGTAGATTTACCACAACCTGCTGGTCCTGTAATAACAAGAAAATCTCCTTCGTTCACAACTAAGTTGATGTCTTTCACGGCATATTTCGTTTGATTTCCATAGCGATAACTCATATGATCGATGACGATAGGAGCTTTCACGGATGGTACAATGTGTAAATCACTGTGATCACTGCTGTCCGTTAATTGTTGTCCTTTCACAGTTTGGCGAGCCAACAATTTTTGCGCCGGAATGTACAGGAATGGTGCCACTACGGCATTACAAAGGGCCACCATTAATACTAAAGGCCACATGGCATTCCAATACACATTGCTCGGCAACCCTAGCACGAGGTACAAGCAAGTAATGAAAGCGCCACCAGATGCCACAGTACTGATGAAAGCGCTCAATATAGGCATCAAATTTAGCTTACCAATTTTTAAATTAGAAATATAATGCACTAATACGGCACATGTGAAAGCCCCCAAAGGCTCACTAATCAGGTTGCCATATGGCAATGCTGATTTTGATGTGAATACATTGATCAAGGCGGCTACCAAACCAATACCCAAACTTTGTCTAAGGGTTGGTCGCGTTAAGTTGATAGCTACACAATAGGTCGCTATAGTCCAGTTCGGTGTGACCCCTGCCACACTTGGGGATACTGCATGCAGAATCGTTCCCAAAGCTAGCATGATGGTACTTACTGTTATCCAACGAAACTGACCACCCTGTACATGGGTATAACTCAGTTTCGACACATCTTTGATTTCTTTCATTCGTTCCTCCCTATATATTTCTATAGCACTTATATCGTATATTCTAAAATACAATTATACTATTTTTTTACGATTCATGCTATCACTAACCCCAACATTTACATTCACTTCCTGTAAGGATTCTTACGATGCACCCTATCACTAAGGCAAATTTTATGTAGATGCAATTGGGTTAAAGCCATACAACACAAAAAACCGCAACACTTTCTCCACTAAGAAACTGTTGCGGTCTTTGCCACTTTATAGGCTCTATAATAAATGTTGGGGCTACTCATATAAGAGTAGCTGCCAACATTCTT
>CAUQZV010000013.1:0-37384 GCA_963522415.1 uncultured Veillonella sp.
TCCTTTATTACTTCTGTATTATAACACAACTTTCAACTTATCGAATGAACATTGCGTCACCGAAGCTGAAAAATCTATACTTTTCTCGGACTGCCTCTTCATAGGCAGTCAAACAATGCTCTCTACCAGCGAGGGCACTAATAAGCATGAGTAAGGTAGACTGTGGCAGATGAAAGTTGGTAATCAATGCATCTACCACCTTGTACTCATACCCAGGATAAATAAAGATTTGAGTCCAATCGGATCTACTCCTTATATGACCTACCTCGGTCGCTGCTGATTCTAATGTACGCACTGACGTGGTTCCTACAGCAATCACTCTTCGTCCTTCTGCTTTAGCACGATTCACCAATTCTGCAGTTTCTTCCGACACGTTATAAAACTCTTTATGCATATCATGGTCTTCAATGGATTCTGCCGACACAGGGCGGAATGTACCTAACCCTACATGCAATGTAACAAATCCAACTTGTACCCCTTTACGCTGAATTTCATCCAATAATTCTGGGGTGAAATGCAATCCTGCAGTAGGTGCTGCTGCAGATCCTTTTTCTTTGGCATATACCGTTTGGTATCTATCTTTGTCTTCTAGCTTTTCATGAATATACGGAGGCAATGGCATTTCACCAATATCATTGATGATTTCATCAAAATTACCGTTTGGCTTAAATTGAATCAACCGACCGCCAAAATCTGTATGGTCTATGACCTCCGCTTCTAAATTAGGACCAAAGGATAAGAGTTGTCCCTTTAGACATTTTTTCCCTGGCTTTACTAGGCACTCCCAAAGATGTTCTCCTTTGGGCGTCAACAGTAGTCCTTCAACTTTACCACCTGTCCCTTTTCGTTCTCCATACAATCGAGCAGGGATGACCTTGGTATTATTAAAAATTAACACATCCCCTTCACATAGTTCATCTACTATAGAGTGAAAGGATGCTTTATGGCATATTTCTCCACTTACCTTGTCCAAGGTCATCAATCGTGACGTATCCCGTGGCTCTACCGGATGTTGTGCAATGAGTTCCTCAGGTAAATCATAATTAAAATCAGATACTTTCATACTATTCCTCATCAATTGTACAGTTTCGTCAGTGCCGTACCTTGGTAATAATGTTGTAAAATCACTTTATAATAATCAGGCTGACTTGCCTCTTTTCGACTAGCCATGTCCGCCGCTCCCCACTGTGAAAGTCCCAAACCATGTCCCCAACCATATCCATGAATTGTCACAGTCTGATTCGCTTTACTAAAGATATGGTTAGCTTTTACAGAAGACCCCTGAATCCGACTCGGCGGCGTCTGACCTACATAAAAATCAAACAAGGTGGACTTCAATCCAAATATCCCTTGTACCTGTTCTCCTGTAAGCGATACAGAGCCCTTTTCACCGATAAATTTCATTGTTTTTACACGTCCTGAAACCCCTCGATCTTGTACTTTCATAGGTCGATCTACCAATGGAGATAATTCAATTTTCTGTAAGTACCCTACCGATTTACTAGCAGCCGCTAATTTCTGCTCTATACTTTGACGGCTAGTGATAACATTCCATACCGTGGTCCCTTCATGATCAGAATAATCTACTACCCCTTTTAGATAGGGTACATCATTACCCCATACATTGACACTATCTTCTGTATAGCCACCGCCATCAGAGTGAAAAAGGGCATTAATAGGTTGTCCCTGGTAGGTAATCGCCCTGCCATGAGTACGCTTTACCGCTGCATTTGTGCTGGCAAACTCGCTACTTTTTCCTCCATATACTTGGTCAGCCGTAGTAGTTCCAATATCATACAGATTGTTTTGTTTATTCTTCATAGAGTGTAAGGCATAGGTTCTAGCCGCCACTGCTTGCGCTTCCAGAGCTGCCGTAGGCCAACTAGGTACCACTTCTTCTGGGACTACCCCTTGCACATATTGTTCTAAGCCCAATACATTCAGTACACTCATCGTTCCGGATGCATTACCATGCACAGTAATGGCTCCTCGATAGGTTTTACCTAACGTTTGTAATTCAGATCCATATCTACCTTGTACATTTTGAACGGTAATAGACGTATCAATACTATGTCCATTTATCTGTACTGAACCGCCTCCACTCGAAACTGTCACAGTCTGATTTTCTTTGATAGTTTGTACTTGATGTCCACGACTATCTAGAACAACCATAGGCATAGCGCTACTAATGGAAAAAGATTGTGATCGATGCCCTAGCAACACTCGTATCACCGGTTCTCCACTAGAACCTGATTCTCTTACCATATTAGTTACTGCTTGGGTAACTCCTTTTTTATCTTTTTTATTGGACTCCGACACGGTCTGTTTTCCAGCATTCGATGCCTTCACCGTAGGTTTTTGAATCACTCGTTTTGGTACTGTTGGAGCTTTTCTTTCATTCGGTTTCACAAAGGTTGATTTCACCAATGTACGTTTCGGCACTTCCTTTTGCGGTGCAGCCATCCCTATAAATGGCGTACTTCCCAATAGAGCGGCCATCACTGCTATCGCCACATAGCGATATCCTACCTTTTTCATGTATCCACCTTCCTAGGGATCCCCAAGTGGTCATAGGCAGCAGGAGTGACGATACGACCGCGATTTGTTCGTGCTAATAAGCCAAGTTGCATCAAATACGGTTCATACACATCTTCAACACTTTCACGCTCCTCACTCACTGAGGCTGCAATCGTGTCTACCCCTACAGGGCCACCATCAAATTTTTCAATAATAGTACTTAAAATACGTCGGTCTATACGATCTAAACCTAGCTTATCAATATCTAAACGCTGTAATGCCTGATCTGCAATTTCTTTTGTAATCACACCATCACCCAATACTTGCGCTACATCACGAACACGTTTCAACAAACGATTGGCAATACGAGGGGTTCCTCTAGAACGACGAGCTATTTCACTAGCCCCTTCTGGATCCATATGAATATCTAAAATATCAGCAGAACGACTCACAATAAACTCTAGATCATTTTGCTTGTAATATTCTAAACGGCTAATCACACCAAAGCGATCACGCAGCGGTGCCGCCAAAGATCCTGCTCGTGTTGTGGCACCAATTAGCGTAAATTTAGGCAATTCAATACGCACCGATCTAGCACTCGGCCCTTTACCAATAATGATATCTAAAGCATAATCTTCCATAGCAGAATATAGCACTTCTTCTACAGAGCGAGATAAACGATGGATTTCGTCGATAAACAATACATCTCCCGGTTGCAAATTGCTCAATAAAGCTGCTAAATCGCCAGCTCGTTCTATGGCTGGTCCAGAGGTAACTCGGAAGTTTACGCCCATTTCATTAGCAACGATTCCTGCCAAGGTGGTTTTCCCTAACCCTGGAGGTCCATAGAGTAAAACATGGTCCAAGGTATCTCCTCGTAGCTTGGCCGCTTCAATAAAAATATGAAGATTCTCCTTTGCCTGTGTTTGTCCAATATATTCTTTTAAATAGCGAGGACGAAGACTAAATTGCCAATTGTCTTCCTCCCGTTCTTGCATGGTTACAATTCGATTTTCTTGATCCATTCTTATCGCCCTTTACCCAATGCCGCTAATACTTGTTTTAATAAAACTGGTACTTCTTGTGTTCCATCGTAAACTTCTTGGATCACTGGCTGCACCTCTTGTGCGCTATATCCTAATGCCATAAGTGCTTCTAGCACTTCTTCTGTAGTACCTACTGGCACTTGTTCTACTGGTGAGATACTTCCTGTTGGTGTGAAAGTTCCTGCAATACCGAGGCTTTCAATTTTATCTTTTAACTCTAGCACCAATCGCTCTGCTGATTTTTTACCAATACCCGGCAATTTCTGAAGACCTTTTGTATCACCACTAATGATGAGTCCTACAAAATGTTCTGGACTTATGGCCGATAAAATGCCAAGGCCCAATTTAGGTCCCACTCCGGATACGGAGATGAGCAGCAAAAACAACTCATAATCTTCCATGGTCAGAAAACCATATAGCTGAATGGCATCTTCACGAACATTAGTATACGTAAACAAACACGTTTCCTCGCCTACTTGTAATTGACTTTGCACTGAGCTAGGCACGTACACACGATATCCTACATCATGAACATTGACGTACACCGCTTCCAGTAATCGATGGGTAACAATCCCTTTTATATATGCAATCATAAATTCCTCACAACTGTAAAATTTGCTTTAATGTATCCGTATGGGAACTATGGGCTGTACAGATAGCAATCGCTAAGGCATCAGCCGCATCATCAGGCTTAATTTTTTCACGAATCCCCAATAAATTCATCGTCATATACGTTACCTGCTCTTTTGTAGCTTTCCCATAGCCCACCACAGATTGTTTTACCTGTAATGGTGTATATTCGTAAATTGGTAAGTCTTGTTGACTCGCCGCCAATAAGGTAACACCTCTTGCTTGTGCTACACCGATACCCGTCGTTACATTGCGGGCAAAATACAATTTTTCTATACCAAACTTTTGAGGGCGAAACTCTTCTAAAATATCGCTTAACTCATTAAATATAATTTCTAACCGGCTTGCTTCTGGCATTTTTGCCTCTGTGGTTATCACTCCATAGGTAACAGGTTTTAAAGAGCTTCCTATGACATCGATGATACCATAACCACAAATCGCATAGCCCGGATCTATTCCAATAATTCGCACGCTATAACCTCTGATTTCTTTTCATTGTTCCAATCATTTAATTATAGCAAATTTATAGAACATCTGCACCTATAGTATCCCTTTTTCTAATAAGCTTACATAGATGCCATCACCAATAATAATATGATCCAACACAGGGATACCCATCACTTCTCCAGCTCTAGCAAAAATTTTAGTCACCCGTACATCATCACTACTCTCGGTAGGATCTCCTGATGGATGGTTATGCATCAAAATAATAGCCGCCGCATTGGCATCGATAGCTTGACGGAATACTGCTCGTTGCTCCGCAGTACTACTAGTCAATCCTCCTTTAGAAATCAGAACAGGCTTAATCAATTTATTTTTTACCGTCAATAATAAGACATAAAAGTGTTCTTCTGTTTTATGACGAAGACGTTCCATCATGTAATTAGCTGCCGCCTCCGGAGTGCTAAAATCTTCCCAATCTCGTTTCACTTTCATCTGTCCTAGACGTCTGCCCAGTTCGATAGCCGCACAAATAGTCACTGCCTTGTCTTGCCCAATGCCATCAATTTCTCGCAAAGCATCTACGGTAACATTGTTCAAGCCTCCTACCAATCCTTCCATGCGTTTCACCACTTCATGAGCTACTTCTAAGACGGTGGAACCTTTGCACCCTGTACGCAATAAAATGGCTAATAATTCTTCCAACTCTAACGCTTCAGCTCCTAAGGCAATAAATTTTTCGCGTGGCATTTGATACGATTGTAAATCCAACATAATTCCTCCAATATTTGAAAGTACGTCCTTTAGCCCTATAAACGACAACACGCCACACTCCAAAGAGTGTGACGCATCACTATGTACCCATCGTGGGCACTCATATATCTTTCTTTACTATTGTATTCGCTATAGATTTGAAAAGTCCTTTTATTTTCTTCAAACTTTATCCAAGTTCTCTCACAGATTCCACCTCAGTCGAGGTCTAATGATACCAATCTGCTTAGGGTAAACTCCCTTTCTAACCTATACTAAGAAAAGCTTATTCTTTCACATCCTCTGCACCCACTTGACCTTGCCCATATACATTGGCTGCATAGATTGCAAAATCTTCTCCATGTTTGAAAGCATCTTCTCTTAGGTACGCATGAAAGACAACTTGGTCTTCTTTCACCTGCACTAAATTCGGTACATGCTGCGCTAAAGCATCAAACAACTCTTGTTCTGCTTTTAATAATACACGGCCATGTTTTAACTTTTTCCCTTCTACCACTGAGTAAACTAAGGCCCATACAGGGCGATCATCAGTGGACGATAATTTACGATATTTATAGCGGAATTTCAATGGGGGCATCATGGATTGTTTAAATTGGTAGACCCCGTTGATCATTGTATACGGAATGACCATTCGTTTCTTTCCTAACAAGCCTACCTCATCAATGATGAGATCCGATTCGGTCAACCTAAATGTATAGGTCCCCACTGCCTGCGATACAAGGACAAATAGAATCATTCCTTCTATTAATATTTCCGCTAAGGCTATACTACCTAACTCCACATAGCGCCATATACTATATGCCAACGCTCCCAATGCTATCGCAATAAATACAGTAACTAATGCAATGCCAGCTTTGGATCGTTTCGATTGCTCTTGATATTGTATAGACATGACCTCATCCTTTCATCAACAGTAACATCATCCTACTGTTAGAATAGCAACCGATGAAAGTATTTGTCAACAACAAAAAGAGCCTCCTCATAGAGGAGACTCTTTCACAGATAATCAGAGATTACCAGTTTTTCATCACTAATGGGCTAGTAATACGTTTTGTATCACGAGCGATCATGATTTCTTCATTTGTAGGGATTGCAAAGATTTTAACTTTGGAACCTTCTGCACTGATTTCAGCTTCTTTACCACGAACATTGTTGCGTTCAGGGTCAATACGAGTGCCTAAGTATTCTAAACCATTGCAGATTGCGTCACGGTTACCAATACCATTTTCACCAATACCAGCTGTGAATACGATAGCGTCAACGCCGCCCATAACAGCTACGTAAGCACCGATTGTAGCACGTACTTTGTAGTGGAACATATCCAATGCTAATTGCGCACGTTTATTGCCTTCTTCAGCAGCTTCTTCGATAACGCGGAAGTCATTAGAAACGCCAGAAATACCGAATACACCAGATTTTTTATTCATGATAGCATCGATTTCATGGTATGTCATATCCCATTTTTCCATCAAGTAAGGTACGATAGCTGGGTCAATATCACCACAACGAGTACCCATGATCAAACCGGACAACGGTGTGAAACCCATGGAAGTATCGATAGAACGACCACCTTTGATAGCTGTAACGGAAGAACCATTACCTAAGTGACAGGATACGATACGAAGGTCGGACATGTGTTTACCCATCAATTCAGCCACACGTTGTGCCACATATTTGTGGGAAGTACCATGGAAACCATAACGGCGAACACCTAAATCAGTGTATGCTTCGTATGGAAGACCATACAAGAACGCCTCAGCAGGCATTGTTTGATGGAATGCTGTATCAAATACACCAACTTGTGGTACATTTGGCATAATTTTTTGGCATGCTTCGATACCTTGGATGTTTGGAGGATTGTGAAGTGGAGCGATTTTCGCGCATTCTTCCAATGCTTCCATCACTGCAGGAGTAATCAATACAGAATCAGCAAATTTTTCAGCGCCATGTACTACACGATGACCTACAGCGTCGATTTCATCCATGGAACCAATCACGCCATGTTCTGGATCTACCAAAATATCCAATAAGACTTGTAACGCCACTTTGTGGTCAGCTACTGGTTCGATGCGTTCTAATTTGTCTGCATCTGGACGACGATGAGTGAAAATTGCATCATCGGAACCGATTTTTTCGAATTGACCTTTCGCCAATACAACTTCATGCTCCATATCAATTAATTGATACTTCAAGGAGGAGCTACCGCAGTTTACGACTAAAACGTTCATTACTTATCCCTCTTTCTTAGTAACTTGAATGTGCCCATTCACACGTTGATTGATATCTTCTCCTTGCGGAGATTGATCACTGTATGAATAGCGTATATTCCACAGTACACCTTTGTTGATGAAAGTATACTGAGTGAACCGAATTATTTGCCCATTGGAGCCCGCTGTCATACTAGATTTAACGGCATTCACACCGTCTACTTGCACAGCTTCTTGAGTCCATTGTGCTTTAGCACCAGCTTGACCTAATTCTTTAGCCAATTCCTGTTGCGCTAATTTTGTGCCCTCTTCTAATGTTGGCAATGGTGCACCTGTAGAAGCTTGTGTAGCGCTTACATAGACACCATAATTTTTATCTAGTCCTGCATAGATGGTCAAAGGTTGTCCCTTTTCATTAGCTGTAATTCTATCCAACTGACCGAAGTCAAACGGAGAATCCACAATCACTTCAGATTGACCTACATTGATGACTTTCTGACCAAAACTATAGGTATCGATGGCTTGTTGATTACCACAGCCACCCAAGAACAACACCATCCCTAAACCAAGGGCTATGATATATTGTTTCATATACTTACCTCTAATAGACACAATTTCTACACTCAATTATAACACTAATTCAAGGTTTTTTTCTACCCTTTTTTGTGACTTCTTTCATACAATATAGTGTTATTAAGCATACTTAAAATTCAATAAGTAGGCTCTCTATTGCATAATTAATTGACTTATTATATTGACGATACATATACATCTATTTTTTTGTTATATCTCATAAACTCTAAAAATTTGTTACATGCATCTTCTTCGCATTTGAATTTACAAAGTTTTATAGGATGACCACGTTCAACAACAGACACATAAAATTGTTTTTCTTTAAACTCTAGAGAAACATATACTTCTGCCCTTGGTCCTTTTCCATAATCTAAAATAAAATACTCATATTCATCTATTTTAAGATTCTCCAAAATCCTTCTTAGGTCATCAATTTTCATCCTCATACAGCGCCTCTATAAAAATATATCTTGGTGTTCCTTGTAAAATTGTTTAAATGCCATCGAAGTATCTCTTAATAGATATGCAAAATATTTCACTGCTTGGCCTTCATTATCAAAGTAGCGTTTTCCATAAATCTCATTACGTTCAGTATAGTACACGGATATACCTCTAGGAGTATATTCTAATGCTATTATCACTGGTGTAAGCGGTGTTCCATCATCATCTATATTATAAGTATTCTTAGGAATATGATTCTCCACAAACAATTGTGTAAGCTCTTTAACATTCATTTTACTTCATTCCTTTCTATATCTATAGTATATCACCTTCCTACCCAACTAGTTACCCTATGGGTAGCGTTTATGAAAGTTTTATCTCATGATATACTAATATACATAATAGGAGGTACTAGATTATGAACACCATCGGAATTATTGCAGAATATAATCCCTTTCACAAAGGGCACGCACACCAACTAGAAGCGTTACGACAAAAGTATCCAGAATCAACTTTACTCGTTGTGATGAGTGGCGACTTTGTACAACGAGGAACACCTGCCATATTTTCTAAATTTGATCGCGCCCAATGGGCTGTCATGGGTGGTGCCGATATTGTATTTGAGTTACCTTCTATGTTTGCTGTTAGCTCTGCAGAATATTTTGCAGCTGGTGGGGTTCGCTTATTACATGCTTTGGGATGTGACGCCATTTCCTTTGGATCTAGCTATACACAAGTAGAGGACCTTGTATCCATCGCTAAAGCTCTCGATCACCCTAGTACGCAAGAATCGTTGCGCACCTTCTTGACTCAAGGATACTCTTATGGCACAGCTCTTCGTAAAGCAATTCAGCTTTACCATTCAACAAATACCTCATTGAATACTGATAATTCCCTTGGGCAAAACTCAGAGGACAACATAATTTCAGCAACAAAACAGCCCTCATCAGAGAACAATTCATTAGAAAAGTCAAATCACATGAGTATGTTAAATACTGACCCTAACACCATTTTAGGCATTGAATACATACGTGCCTTACATCGCTATCATATCGGGTTAGACATCATTCCTGTGAAACGGACTAGTTCTCATCACAATCCAACCTTAGATGATTCATTTCCATCTGGCACAGCGTTGCGAAATACTATTTATGCATCCAAACAAGCATCTGCTTTCCAGGGCACGCAACAAATGCCTGATACCTCTTACCCACCTTATGCCTCATTAGAAGACGATGCATCTATCTCGTTAGGTGAATTAGGAATCGACGCTGCCTCTTTAGAAGAAGACACTTTCAATTGGCATCACTACTTGCCCCCTATGGCAGCCCCTCTCGCTATGGATATTGTAGAGGCCAACTATTACGCTACCTTAGATCGCTATTATGACATGATTCACCTCACTAGTCGTGTAGCAACAAAAGAAAATTTGCAAACCTTACATGACATGAGCGATGGGTTAGAAGATGCCTGGCTCACTGCGAGCGCCCTCTCCTCTTGGGAGCAAGCCCGTGAAAGTTTAAAGTCAAAACGCTATACCTACGCCCGTCTCGATCGTCTTGCTACCTACAGCCTCTTCTGTCGCACTAAAGAGATGTTCCAAGAGTGTCACCAACAAGGACCTACCTATGGACGACTACTCGCATTCAATGAGCGAGGCCGCCAACATCTAAAAGAAAAGCGTTCCTCTATTCCTATCGTGCAAAAATGGGCCCCATTCTGTCAGCAAGCAACTGGCATTACCAAAGTACTATGCGAGCAAGATCAACTAGCAAGTCGGCTATGGCGACTCACCGTAGACAATCCACGCTATCGTGACAGTCATTATGATTACACCACCAGTCCTATGTATGTACAAAGTCAAATATAGTCTACATGTAACGTTTCATATATATTCCTAGCAAGGTTGTAAAGTAAACAGAATGACACTCCTTTTTATGAATAAACATATGCCTCGGGCGATGGCTTTTGCTGTCCCCCAAAATACATTATAGAACCATATCATAGAACACAAAAAGTCCCCTGTACTGAATGCATCATTCCACTCAGTACAAGGGACTTTTTTATTACAGCCATTCTGGAGGATCTACGATCATCTTACCGCCTTCAATATCAATGGTTAACACCACTGTTTTCAAAGCTGGTAATAATAGATCGGGCTCGCCCTCTTTAGCGACTACGTACACATCATTTGCACCAGGCTGTAATACTTCTTTGACGATGCCTAAATCATTGCCTTCTGTATCTTCTACGGCAAGGCCTTCGATTTCAAAGATATAATATCTATCTTCAGGCAATT
This sequence comes from uncultured Veillonella sp., assembly GCA_963522415.1. Classification (GTDB taxonomy): domain Bacteria; phylum Bacillota; class Negativicutes; order Veillonellales; family Veillonellaceae; genus F0422. The sequence goes on from CAUQZV010000013.1 coordinate 10,926, forward strand.
CCACCAAATCTTGTCTTGGCACTTTTATTTCTTGCTTACCTAAACGCTCTACAGCTGTGCGGTCAGGCAGCTCTTTGAAAGTAGCCAATATAAATTGCTTATGAAACTTTGCAGATGTAATGTGGTATGGTTGACCATTGATGTAGCACACATCCATCTTCATAAACCGTTCTGGGAAGTCTGTTCTCGGCAATATACGAACATCGCCCCGCACACCGTGCGGAGCGACGATCACACCGATGGTAATCAGTTCTTCGGTATCCATTATTTACGGAATGCCACAACTTTGCCATCTTCTAGCAAAATTTCAGACCCCATAAGAGCATCTAAATTATCACCGATTTTCACAGTAATTGTTTGCTCCATTTGGCCTTGGGCAATTTCAGAACCAATTTCAAGCTTCTCCGCTTCTTTCAAGCGCTCTGCTACTTGAGCTTTGAAAGCTACGCGTTGTTGCTTTTCTTCCTCGATTTGTTGACGCAACTGGATTAAACCTTGTGCATCAATTTTTGCTTGCTCACTTAACAAACGTTTAGCTTGGAATTCGATTTGTTGCAAATCTTGCTCCACCATGTCCATTTGTTGTTGTAAATCAGCAATGATTTTGTTTTTTAAAGTGTCCGTAACCTTAGACTTAATTGCCACGGGTACGCGTAATGTCATTTCTTCCATGTTACCACCCTTTTAGACAATATCAACGGATATCTTCTTGTTCTCTTTAATAGCCGCTGCTTTAGCCACAGCGCGAATCGCTTTCGCAATCTTACCCTGCTTTCCGATTACTTTACCCATATCATCAGGAGCGACACGGATTTCATAGACTTCCACTTGATCGCGAACTTCCATAGTAACAGAAACGGCTTCAGGTTGCTTAACTAATGATTGAACAATTAATGTAATTAATTCTTGCATCACAGTACGCCTCTCTATTAATTATTTTTTAGCGTCAGCAAATTTTTGCATAACACCATGTTTTTTGAACAAGGAGCGAACAGTATCAGTAGGTTGTGCACCTTTACCCAACCATTCTAATGCTTTCTCTTCGTCAATATTAACGATTGCTGGGTTTTTAGTAGCATCGTATTGACCTACTGTATCAACTGGACGGCCTTCGCGTGGAGCGCGGGAGTCAGCAACAACGATACGATAGAAAGGAGCTTTTTTAGCACCTAAACGAGTTAAACGGATTTTTAACATTCTTCTTTCACCTCCTTAAATAGAATATTATCCCATGAACGGTAATTTAGGGAACATGCCCTTTTTACCTTTGCTCATAGACTGCATTTGCTTCATAAACTTACGAGCATCCTCAAATTGTTTAATTAGCTGATTCACTCGCTGTACGGTTGTACCAGAACCTGCCGCAATACGTTTGCGACGAGATCCATTCAATATATTAGGATTCGTACGTTCCGCCATCGTCATAGATTTGATGATAGCTTCAATTTGACGTACTTCTTTATTATCTAAATCAAAGCCTGCTAATTGGTCTTTTAGTTTTCCCATACCTGGCAACATGCCTAAGATATTTTGCAAAGGGCCTAATTTGCGAATTTGGTTCATTTGTGCTAAGAAATCATCTAACGTGAAGCTATTTTTAGCCATTTTCTCAGCCATTTTTTTTGCTTCTTCTTCATCGATAGAACTTTGCACATTTTCAATCAATGTTTTGAAATCGCCTAAATCAAGAATACGGGAGGCCATACGATCTGGATGGAAGACTTCTAATCCGTCCATCTTTTCGCTAGTACCAGTAAACTTAATTGGTGTTCCTGTCACTGCTTTAATAGAAAGAGCTGCACCACCACGAGCATCGCCATCCATCTTTGTTAAGATAACACCATCTAGGCCTAAGTAATTATTAAATGCTTCTGCTGTGCCTACTGCATCTTGACCAATCATAGCATCTACCACCAGCAAGATTTCATGAGGTTTTACTTCAGCCTTGATATTAGCGAGTTCATCCATCAATGTTTCATCAATGGCTAAGCGGCCTGCTGTATCGATGATGACAATATCTTTGAACAAGCGTTTTGCCTCTTCAATACCAGCTTTAGCAATCTCAACTGGATTTGCACCCGGCGTTTCATTCGCAAATACAGGAACATCGATTTGAGCTCCCACTACTTGTAATTGTTTAATCGCTGCTGGACGATACACATCGGCTGCTACTAGCATCGGATTCTTACCTTGTTTACGAAGATGTACAGACAGCTTACCAGCCGTAGTCGTTTTACCTGCCCCTTGCAAGCCTACCAACATAATGATAGTCGGTGCTTTCGGAGAAATCATAATGCGACTTTCCGTGCCACCTAATAACTCGGTCAACTCGTCATTCACAATTTTAATGACCGTTTGCGCTGGGTTCAAAGATCCAAACACCTCTTCACCCAAGGCTTTATCCTTGATACGGGCAATGAAATCTTTCGCTACTCCAAAATTTACGTCAGCTTCTAACAAAGCAAAACGAACTTGTCGCAACGCTAGGTTAACATCTTCTTCAGAAATTTTACCTTTTCCTTTTAAGGATGCAAAGGCTTCTTGTAATTTATGCGTTAAATTTTCAAAAGCCATACTAGCCCTCCAATTGTGTTAATAATGATTGAATCGATTCAGCTGGAATGGCAACAGATGCTAATTCATCTTTAATCTGTTTCACAATCTTTCGCCGTAGTAAATATTGTTCAATGAGGTGTAGCTTTTGTTCATATCCTTCCATACTAGCTTTTGCACGTTCAATATTATCATGAACGGCTTGTCTTGAGATATGCATTTCTTCTGCAATTTCACCTAGTGACATATCATCTTCATGATGCAAGGCATAACACTCTCGTTGTCGCTCCGTCAACAAAGATCCATAAAAATCTAACAACAAACTAATTGTCATTCGTTCTTCCATGGTTCCTCCTTCTAAGCGTTTTTGAAAGCATTATCTGTCAAGCAAAAAATATTTACACCCTATATTACCAATTTTCACAGGACTTGTCAACACCTGTAAAGTATATTAACTTTACACATAAAACCTCAATTATACTATAAAGGTGCACTACATATTCTATAGCATACCGACTCTATGCTCCATTAACTCTAAGCTATAAATACCTCATTAAGCAATATTTAATTTGTTGCAGTTTTTATTATGTTACTACTAATACCTCATCAATACTATTCATTATATCGCTTCTACAGATATGGTGATTTTAGATAAATACGTACTTCGATCAGTTTCCGTCCAATAATTCCGTACTGGTTCTATATATACGGAACCTGCAATTTGTAATCCCTCATAAGATAAATAACTACTTACTTTATCGTACATCCACTGAGCCTGTTCTTCATAAAGACCCGTATAAAACATTTCTAGATACATCCCTCTAGGACGAGTAACAATCTCCATGTCTCCTTCATAATCAAACCCTACATCTGTACAATAATGGCTGTACTTGATGATATCTCCCTGTTCATAGTCTTCTCCATCGATAGCCATACCAATTTGAATAGCTTTAAAAGGCACTTCCTCTATAAGCCTAGCTTGATGTTCTAATAAAGTAAACAACTTTTTCTTCCCTGTTTCTGTTGCATCATACGGGGTTAGTGCATAGAAAGATTCTTCTTTCATACCAAAGAACAATCGATTTTGAGGTATTTTTAAATATCGCTCTAAGTTAAATAAGGTTCTCTCTAAATTCATTTTATTCGTATATAAATCGTTAATCTCCCGATCAAAGCCATAGCGTGCATCTTCTAATAAGGTTTTCAACATATGTGGACCTCGATGTTCCACATAATCTTGAATATCTTTCAAGGATAGATTTAGTTTTTTTAGGGTCAGAATAATCTCTAATCGATAGCATTCTTCTAATGTATAATAGCGGTATCCATTCTCTTCTATTTTTGCAGGAGGAAACAATCCTAATTTTTCATAATATAAGATCGTTTGTTTTGATATGCCATAAATCTTTGACACATCTCCAATCGTCATATAAATATTTCGCATCTATACTATCCTTTCTACTGTATTTCCGACAGGTCTTTAAGTTTTCTAACCGGTTTACTACATGTAACACCTCTAACACCTGTAATGCCTGTAATGCCTTTTATACTCATGTTCCTTATAATACATTTACAAGATTTGCCATATCTGTATTATCTGTAATCTTTATAATACTTCTATTCTTTCATTTCGTGTAATATATAAGTTTTTTGTTAAAACTAAACTATAAGTATATAGTTTTAACTACACCTATACTATAGCATAACTATGGGCTTTTTAACATATTAACTTTCATTCATGTATTTTTTTATATTATTAAATTAATTCTCATAAAAAAGACTAGTCCAGAGCCCTTCAAGTTCTATAAACCTTATACTATCAATGGTTAATAACAGATATGAAAAATTTTAAAAACAATTCTTTTTATTTGTTGACTCCACCACAACCATATACTTTATTATATTAACAGAGGACAGGTACTAGACGTACAGGAGTTCTCAATGAGCAAGTTAATAAGTATAAACTATATTGTATAAGGAGGCTATTCCTATGGCATGTGGACACAAAGGTCGCGAATTTTACGCGAACGATCCAGAAAAATTAGCACGCTACGATATGGCAATGCGTCATATTGAAGCAGCTCGTGAAGAAGGTCAATCTTCCGAGGAAATCCACGCTATGTTCAACCGCATTATGAGCGGCAACACAGCTGGTAAATGTAAGCACAAAAAAGGTTGATTCAAATACGTACGCCCATACTATTAGAATATACCCCAACCTTTGAGTGAAATAGATAGGACGATGTCCGAAACAAAACCCCAACTCTTCTTCCCTTGAGTTGGGGTTCTATTTTTGCACTAAAAACTATTACTGACCACTCTTATATACATAATTTCAGCATTTTGTATAACAATCACAAAAAGGACTATAATAAATCGTAGCCAGCTCGTATTTATTATAGTCCTTTTCTATCGTATATCATACGATGAATGTTCATGTAAGTCCTATTATATAGCTATTCCAACACCATGATGAACATCTCCGGATCATCATATAGACCGATGATTACACTTTTGCACGTTTCAACCGCAATGCATTACTTACCACAGTAACAGAACTAAATGCCATGGCCGCACCCGCAATGATAGGACTTAAATATCCCATGGCTGCCAATGGAATACCAATGCAGTTAAAGATTAATGCCCAAAATAAGTTTTGTTTAATATTTGTCATCGTTTTGCGACTAATAGCTACGGCTTTTACTAGGGTACGCAAGTCATTTCGTACCAGTACAATATCTGCGGCTTCAATGGCTATATCTGTGCCGTGGCCGATACCAAATCCAATATCTGCCAGCGCTAAGGCTGGCGCATCATTAATACCATCTCCCACCATACCAACGGATTGTCCTTGGCTTTGTAATGTGGCGATGGTATTTGCTTTATCTTGGGGCAGTACTTCCGCAACCACATGAGTAATCCCTGCCTGCGCAGCTACATAGTTCGCTGTGCGCGCATTGTCCCCGGTTACCATCCACACCTCAATACCTTGGTCTTGTAGGGCTTTCACCACTTCTGGCGTTTCTGGTCGCAATGTATCCGCTACAGCCCAAATGCCATGCACTACACCATCGACTACTAAGATAGATACGGAATTACCTTCTTCTTCCAAGATGTGAATCTCTGCTTGCCACGGCGTTATGTCAATACCTAACTCTTGCATCCAGCGAGTATGACCGACTGTAACATGTTTGCTTGCTATGCGTCCTTCTAACCCTTTGCCTGGAATGTCTTGGAAATCTTTCACAATCATCTGCGGCACCCCTTTGCTAGCCCCGTATTTAGCGATAGCTTGTGCAATGGGATGGGTAGACCCTTTTTCAAGATTTACTGTGAAAGCCAAATTATACATTTCATCCCCTGCTGTGTATATCACTTTTGTAACAGATAGTTCTCCTTTTGTTAACGTTCCTGTTTTATCCATAATGATCGCATTGATATGGCCTGCTTTTTCTAGAAACTCTGCACTTTTAATGAGCACCCCATGTTCTGCCCCTAAGCCTGAGCCTACCATGATAGATGTAGGTGTTGCCAAGCCTAAGGCGCATGGACAAGCAATAACAAGTACTGCTGTACCATGTAATAAAGCATCTCCTACGGAAGATCCTAATCCAAAATACCAAATTCCCATAGTCAAGATAGCAATGCCAATAACCACTGGCACAAAGTAAGATGCCACTACATCAGCAACACGCTGAATACTAGCTTTAGACGCTTGTGCTTGTTCCACCACTTTGATGATTTGGGATAACATGGTTTCTTCCCCTATAGCAGTGGCTTTCATAATAAATGTACCAGATACGTTGACTGTAGCACCCATCACTTGGCTAGAACGACCTTTTTCTACAGGCACGCTTTCACCAGTCAGCATAGCCTCATCCACTGTAGAATGACCTTCTAAAATAATGCCATCTACTGGCACCTTTTCGCCGGCCCGCACCTGAATTTTGTCACCTAGGACAATCTCCTTCGTAGGAATGTCCATCCACTCTCCATCGCGTTCCACATGAGCTACACTCGGTTGCAATGCCACTAATTTTTGGATGGCCTCGGACGTACGACCTTTAGCGATATCCTCTAATAATTTGCCTAGTAAAATAAAAGTAATGAGCCACGCAGAAGTTTCAAAATAGACATCATGGTTGCCTACTGCCATTTGATAGATACTGAATCCATAGGCTACAGAAGTTCCTAATGCTACTAATACATCCATGGTAAGTGTACCACTGCGAATGGCTGCAAAGGCGCTAGTATAGAAAATCCAACCCGCTCCAAATTGAGCAATGGTAGCTAAAACCAATTCAACTTCATGAGATAACATCGGCCAATGCCATAAATAGTGACCCACCATGGATACCATCATAGGGATCGCCATGAGCGCTGCCACGCCTAAGCGAATATATTGCCCTTTATGAGATGGTTTTTCTACCTTCATATCCGCATCAGTAGCAATATGTGCTTCAAAGCCAATTTTTTCAATGGCAGCAATCACCTCGGCAGCTCCTATTGTACTATCTTCTATGTATGTTACCGTACCTTTATTGGTCAGCAAGTTGACTTTTACATCTTCTACACCATCTAATTTGCTAACTACTTTTTCTACACGCCCTACGCAAGCTGCGCAGTGCATGCCAATAATAGAAAATTCTTCTTTACGCATGATTCCTCCTAATGATACATGGTTCTATATGAAAGATATTTAAATCCCTCGATATGAATATATTAACATATATACAACCTATTTCATAGTACATGGCTTATACAAATCTAACTGTATATACCTTATACAAATCTAGCAGTATATGGCTTACACCGATTTGATAGCTATCAATTGTCTAACCCACCGTGTTTACACAAACTATTGTATCCTGTCTATGTTACGCTATCCAATTATACAGACCTAACACTCTATATTTCATATAGCAACAGTGTTCCACTAACTTATGTTATACTATAAGTATTCAACGAATGTAAACTCATTTTTATTATTCTTATCCAGGAGTTCCTATGTCAGACATTCCACAATCTTATATCACCATAGCCAATGAATTTAGAACTGAATATATCATAGAAAAGTCACGTTTCATTTCTACTATCGCTCCTGTTACTACTGAAGCAGAAGCACAAGCTTTCATCCAACGTATATCCAAAGAATTTTGGGATGCTACTCACAACTGTACAGCTTATGCCATTGGTCCCCGCCAAGAACAACAGCGTTCCTCTGACAATGGGGAGCCATCTGGTACAGCCGGAAAGCCAATGTTAGAAGTGTTAAAAAAGACGGGGATCACCAATGTGGCTGTCGTAGTGACTCGCTATTTTGGTGGCATTAAATTAGGTGCAGGGGGACTCATTCGTGCCTACTCTCATAGTGCAGCCAAGGCGGTCCAAGAAGGGCCTAAACTACTCATTGCACCACGTCAAATTGTAACCATCTCCATAGATTATTCTAACTTTGGAGCCATAGAGCGCCAACTACAAACTCTAGAGCTTCACTATACAGCATCTTTTACGGATCTAGTATCTATTGAAATCTACGTAGAACCAGAAGCTGTGACTTCCTTAGAAACAGATTTGACCAACCTAACTGGGGGTAATCTAACTTGGCAATTGCAAGAAGTTCGCATGGTAGAACTGCCATATACTACAGAAATATCTGAAGAGCAAGATTAACATCTCACATATACGCAACTGGTAATCATCAAATAAAAGTTTCTAGCTCGAACCTTTTAATAAAGGAACTGCAGTTTCTAATATAAGAAACAAAAAACCACGGTGTCTTCCTTCACCGTGGTTTTTTGTGCTTCTTGTTGGAGTCCTCTATATAAAGGGAAAGTACGCTGATTACTGTTCGCAGCATTCTGCTACGAATACTTCTACAACTTCTTCGTCATGCAATTCAGAAGTCCAAGGATGTGGCCATCCTTTAATGCTATTATCTTTACATTGACTTGGTTCACAAGCTTCTAAACGATGCTCTTTCAAATTCTCTATCCACGCTTGTAATAAGCTCATAGTCATTACTTCCTTTCTTCTGTTGACACGCTTCCTCTACATTAACCTTAAGCGTGCTCACTTTGCATGCTTGTAGTATACAGCACTCTATTTGTTTTGTGAAATAACAAGTAGTTATTATTTCCTTAACTAATTTTTATAAACACTTTTTATAGTATTTTTATTAAATACTTAATAATACTACCATTTGTCATTTTTATATATATTTTTTTGACGTTTCTTAGACGATTTCCAAAAAACAAAAGAGTACATATGCTAAGCATATATACTCTTAATTGTGGCGGAGGATTAGGGATTCGAACCCTAGCGCCGGTAACCCGACCTAACGATTTAGCAAACCGTCCTCTTCAGCCTCTTGAGTAATCCTCCATGATACTCATTAAGAATACCACAAATTGATTCTGTTTGTCAATCACTTTTTATAATTCATAGCCAACTTCTACAACTTCTACTTCTCCAGAGTTTGGATGCATCATCAATCCATGAACTGCTACATCCTTAGGAATCAACGGGTTCATACGAAGCATGCTCACCGTTTCTTGTACATTATCTACAGGATGCGAGAAACCATCTGCCCAATGCTCTAATTCGTGACGGACCATTTGGATTGCATCTGGAGAAACACCTCTAGATAACATAGCTGTAGTTAAACTTTCAGAAGTCGTTTTTGCCATGCCACACTCATAATGACCAATCACAAAAATTTCGGATACTCCTAATTCATAAATACAAACTAACAAACTACGTACCACACTATCAAACATACCTGAAATGGAGTTACCCGCCGATTTAATCACCTTTGCATGGCCCCGTTCAATACCGAGGGCTTGCTCCATAAAATTTACCAAGCGCGTATCCATACAAGTTAATATTGCAATTTCACGAGTTGGCACCTTACTTACTGTTGGTGGCTCATCCCCATGTTCTTTGGTCGTACTGTCTAGAAATTCTCGATTATGTCGTAATATTTCATTTAATAAATTCATCAGTCACCTCACATGAAATTATCGAATTCGTTTTTTATAATGTTGTGAATTGCCTTGCTGTTTCCAGCCTACACGATCACCAATAGACATAACTCGACGAGTTAAACATTCTTTACATTGGTCTGCATTATCGTCCACACAAGGCTTATTATCGTACAACAAATATTTCGCACGGTGCTCTGGCACGGTAATGATCGGCATCAAGATATTGGCTCCCGCTGCCAAACCTTTTTCACGGCCTAGTTTATCTAAGGCTTGTAGCGCTGTTGTAGCCGCAATATTTACATCTTTCAAGAATAAACGTGTTAAGGCAATCATTTTTAATCCTAACTGCACCCGCTCTAGTTTACCCTCTTGTGAGTCTATGCCTAACTCCAAAGCACGTTGCCCTAGAGGAGTATCATGGTGTACCACATACGGCCCCATACCAATCATATCGATATCCATATCACGATAGAATAAAATGTCGTTGACAAGATCATCTAGTGTTTGTCCTGGTAAACCAATCATAACACCGGTACCGACTTGAAATCCTACCTTGCGCAAAGATTTCAAGCAATTCACACGTGTCTCAAAGGAATGTAAGGTATCCTTTGGATGGATCATCTCAAATAAGTCTTTGTTCGTTGTTTCAATGCGAAGAAGGTAGCGGTCAGCGCCTGCTTCACGCATACATCTATACGCCTCTTCCGATTGCTCCCCTACACACATGGTGATGCCTAGCTCATTGTTGCTTAACTTTTTAATATCGCGAATTAAATCCACCACATACTCTACAAAGGCATCATCCGTGCGTTCTCCGGACTGTAATGTTAAAGAACCATATTCATGATCGTAGGCCCATTTTGCCATTTTTAATACATCATCACGAGACATATCAAATCGTTCTGTCTTGCTATTTTCATGGCGGATGCCACAATATAAACAGTTTTTGATACAACGATTGGAAAACTCAATGAGTCCACGATAATAGGCTACCTTATCTACATAAGTAGCTTTTACTTCATAGGCTTTTTTATATATTTTTTGTAATTCTCCCTCATCCGTAATGGTCATAAGAAATCGTAACTCCTCTTCCGTTAACCACTCGTCTCCGACAAGGCCTTTTTGTAAAATGCTATCTACTGTCATAATTCCTCTATTAGAACACATGTAATACTTATAATTCCTTACGATAGGCAATGGTAATTGACCCATCTATAGCGGTAGGCAATGGATCCAATACAAATCCTTTTAATTCCTTTGGTAACTCTGAAAGTTCTCTAACTTGATTTTCGCATATATAATGTGCCAAAGAACCACGCATCTGTTTTGATGACGTACTTAGCTGCTTCCACACACCATTACGATGCTCTAAAAATTCTAAGGTCACCATCTTAGGATGGTTAATCCATTTAGAATATTCCTTAGATGCCAAATTAATTATCCAATCTTCCTCACCTACAGCGGTATCCACTAAGGGTTGCCACCAAGCATAGAGATTTGTTTTTTCCTCTTTCAATACAGGATCAATTAAATCCAGCCGATACCCTTTGATACCACTATTAGGGGCTACTAAGCCATACAAAGCAGAACCAATCCAAACATGAGCATTAGCAAATGTCTTGCCTGCGTCAGATAAACCTTCATAATTAAAGTTTTTGAAAGATAAGCCATCATAGCTGAGTGCTGCCATCCCTTCTACTTCTTTATCATAATGTTGGAAGAATGCGTGTACTGTATCTAATACAGCATCCTTTATTTTCAAGGCCTTACCGATTGTTTCCTTTGGTAGACTTTGCATATGTTGTACAATTTGCTCCGTCATATGCGGTGCAAACTGCGGTGCACTAGGCGTGCCTTTTATATCTTTTGTTTTACTAGGGGATAAAATTAGTTTCATAATTTCCTCTATTCTATTTATATCTAAACTCTATCTATGTATTATATCATACATCGAAAGTTATTAATATAAAATGACGGGCATAATACCCGTCATTTTAATACTATTTACCATTTAATATACGCTTAACATCATCTAAATCATCTTACGCTTTTAAGTTAGCCTCCTGTACTTCAGGATCAAGCATTTCATGACAATGTTTACATTTTTTTGCTACTTTAAGTACAGCTACACCACAGTACGGGCAAGCTTTATAATTTTTTGGATCTGCTTTAACTTTATTAGAAGACATCATAACAGAATGCATAATAGCAGCTATCCATAGCAATATTCCATAAATAGCAAATAAACTAAACGATCTACCTTTTCTATGAGCAATATTGGCCGGAAGAAGCAGCATTACGCATTTAAATATCTCTATGGCCAAGTATTCAGAAAAATTATTAACTTGATATGTTCTTTGATAAAAAGGATCTAGTATAAATCCATTAAATATGAAAGCAACAATGAACCACACTATATTTAATAATATAATCATATAGTTGCCTCCCTTTAAATTTTCCCATATAATTATAATTACTACCAACAACTATATTATAACAAAACCCCTCAAACACAAGTGTTCAAGGGGTTTTTGACTAGCAAATCAATTTCAATTCGATTGTTGCAGATACCCAATAACCATTGATATTATCGCATTCTCATCGATATAGGTTGAGCAACGGTTGAGCAACCGCAAATACACTAGAACAAATTACAGTGAATTAATATTATTTATCTCTAAATATAAATAAGCCTACCAACCTATTACAAGCGGTAGGCTTTTAAACTATTTACATTTCTCTTCGCCATATAGCCGTGACATGCCAGCTACTGTAACTAACCACGATTTACCCGATTTGCGACATTCCTCATCAGTAAACTGCTTGTTAGCATATCGCTTTAAACAACATTGTTTAATAGAGTCCGCGGGAATCCCCCACCGTTCTCCAGCTTCTTGTGTAGTCATTACATCTTCTAATTTCATTATAGTACTCCTAATACGATTAGCAACGTGTAAACAGACAATACAAATGCTATTACACTAATTATTAAAGTCAACCTTGAAATCATATACGTTCCATTGATATAATAGTATGGAAGATATGGGGCCCTTTCGAGCCCCCGTGGTTACCTATTTAACAGTTCTATTATCGCGATTGTCAGTTGGATAAATGCTGTTATAATCGGTAGCCACTTTTTTAATTTCTTCCTATACCGTTTCAATGGTTTCACCTCCTTCCTTATGTATATATTATAACACGTTTTCGTGTTATTTGCAAGTGTTTTATTAATAAAAAAAAGCCTATCGATACTGATATATCAGTGGTTGATAGGCTTTATTAGTATATGAAATTTTATTTTATAACTAAACCAACAATCAATAATCCGCTAATCAGCGCCCACGTATTTCGTTGGCGATGTAGCCGTTGTTCCGTTTGATGATTGCGCTTCATGTCTTTGCTCAACAGTTCTAATGAGTTGTTCATTTCGCTCAAGTAGGCTTTCTGCTTCATCAAGTCGTTTTGTGCTTTCATTAATTCGTTCGCTTGCTTGTTGTTGATATTCTTGAGCTCTGATAATTCGTTCGCTTGCTTCCCTATTAAGCTGTGTGCTTCGCTCAACGGAATCCGTGACTGTCTGATTAAGTTCAACGCTCTTGTGTTGTTGTTCTTTAATTCGTTCCAAGTGGTCAGTGGCACGTTGATGGTCTGTGTCGTTACCACCTCCGAAGATAAATCTGCCGAATAAGACAATGAACACGGCAGCGCAAATGTAGTAAACCCAAGAGTAACGGCTAATATAAGTTTTGATACGCTCATACATTAGTATCCTCCTTGGTAATCAGTCACACCTCTTGCAATAGCTCTTACAATCTTATCCAAATCGTTATTAAGTAGTTGTAAGTCTTCATCGTTGTCGATAAAGGCCATTTCCACTAATACTGCGACGGCATCGGTGGCGCCTAGTACGTATAATCCACCTGGAGGTGGTGGTTTAACACCTCGGTCTGTGGTCTTAACACTTCTAATGATTTGACTTTGAATGTAGTTGGCCAATCGCTGACCATTAAAAGATTTGTAGTAGGTTTCAGTACCTACCGCCAATTTTGATTGCGATGCATTACAATGTAAGGATACGAACACGTCCGCCCCCCATTCATTTGATTCATCGCACACCATTACTAAATTGTCGTCTTGCATTATGCGAACCTCGCATCCTGCATTAGTTAAGTAGTCAGCAAGCATTTCTCCTGCTTCTTTTACAACGTCACATTCTTTCGTTCCATATGTAGGGTTTACCGCTCCACTGTCTATACGTGGGTCGTGCCCTGGATTAATAAATACTTTCATCATTTATCCTCCTAAATTTTAGAAATAAAAAACTAGTAATCCTTAAATTACTAGCTTTTACAACTAAAAAAGCAGTCTATTCTGACTGCTTTTGTACCTTTATTTTTTATTTGATACAGATTTTGCTATTCCTACGAGCCCTAAACACAACGCCCCACCTGCAATCCAAGGAGTATTTATGTACACCGCTAATCCTGCCAATAAGAATAGCAATATTCCCATTATAAATGCCATCCATTGACCACGTTTAGCAATTTCTGTTTCGGCTTCAAGCTTTCTTTTCTCCATTTCTCTAATATGTATTGAATTTTTCTCAAACTCAGTAAATATTAACTCAACTGATCGTGGATGAACTGCTTTAAAACCCTCTAGTATTTCTGGAGTAGGAAGTGGACCTTCATATGTTGCACTAACAGTACCTTTGAAAGATACAGTATTTTCACTGTCACGAACAACTTCTATAGATTTAGCATTTTGGCTCTTATTAGCATTAGCTTTTCTATTACGATTGCTCATTTCCCTGTATCCTCTGCAACTATCACTTTAGAAATCGAATTTGCGAAACTTGTCCAAGTCATATTCATTGCTTGTCGTGTAATATGATTATAGGTCGTTGGAGAAGTTTGAATAGGTGATTGTTGAATAGAGAACGTAGATACTCCACATAGAAGCATAGTTACTAAATGTTTAAACTTAGCCATTACTTTCCCTCCTTAACAAAATAAACACCAGCTATCTATATATAGTATATAGATTTCTTCTTATTCCGTCAAATTCCGTGTATTTCCATTTAATTCTTTTTAATCCACTATAATCCCCTATAATCCATTTATAGACGATTCTTATCCTCCTTCTCCAGTTGATCGGGAATACCGTCACCGTCCCTATCCACCCATAATGCCAAGAATCCCACAAGGGCAGTCAATACGGATGGAATAAAGATGTGGTCTATTATGTTGATGCCTACTGCAATTAGCTTGCCTAAGTCATCGGATACGTGACCTTTCATGAATGCCAGTACGTACTCAACGACTACTAGCAAGATTGGCACTAGCATTACTAGTACCAGTAATCGTGTAGCAAGCACTCCAGTAGGATGGATGTTGGCAATTCGGATGTTTTGAAACACATCCTTAGCCTTATTGAGTAGTGCAGTTTTGTTTAACACGATTATCACACCCTCTCTCCCTTAATTCGTCGATTCGGTAATGTGCTGATTTGACTGACGCTTTTAGCGTTGCCTGCTCCTTTGTCAAAAATACCATTTGTTCCTGAGTGTCCTTAATCGTTTCCTTGAGATCACTGATACTCTCAGTCAAATGTTGCATGGCCTGTGTGTTCATTTTCACCGTATTCTCTGCGGTCGCTCCTTGAATTTCAAGCCTTTTTTGCAATTCATCCTGTTTTAGCAAGAAGTCATTCTTTACCTTCTGCAACTCCATTTCTCGTTCAGTCGATACTTTCGAATCGTAGAGCCACACCACCATTTTTGCAATGGCGAATATTCCACTAATCAAAGTGACAATCTCTAATAATCCATAGTTCATGTGTTATCCTTTCTTAATGGTTCTAATTATTAAAGTTCCGTATTTCATTTAAGGCATCCTCCAAAATCCTACGATATCTACCATAAACCGTCGGTTGTTGCCTTCGACGCCCCAACCTCTAATTTCACGCGAGCCAGGTTCTATATAGATACTGTTAAGATTCGCATCAACCGCGACTTCTAAATGTCTCACTGGTACTGGAGCCTCGTTGGGCAATCTGCAAATAACACCACCGTTGCCACTAGGTTGAGTCATCCTAATATCCAAATGTAACTTTCCAATTCCAATGCTTGGACTCCATTCCAAATATCCCCTTTCACCACCAGAAGAACCAGCTATTGCGATTCCCCAAATCAGATCATGTGTTTTGATGGAACCCCCAACATTAGCTGGAACAGTTGCAGCAGGTGACAATGGAATTGTTACCGTATTGCCACCACTGATTGACAATTGCCCGTTATTGAATGACAAGGTTTGTGGCGTTGCATTAGCGCCAGGTGGACCTGCTGGACCTTGTAACCCCTGTGGCCCTTGAGGACCTACATCGCCCTTATCACCTTTAGGCCCAGTCGCACCTGGTGGACCTTGCTCGCCCTGTGGACCTCTGGGACCTGTATCCCCTTGGATCCCTTGCAACCCTCTTGGACCTTGAGCACCTTCTAACCCTTGAGGACCTCTTGGCCCTACATCGCCTTGTTCGCCTTTAGGGCCTTGTAGTCCTTGCTGACCATCTTCACCCTTAGGCCCTCGCTCACCAGTCTCTCCTTTAGGACCTACTGGTCCCCTTTCACCTTGAATACCTTGAGGACCTGGTGGACCTTGCTCGCCTTTGTCTCCTTTGGGGCCTCGTGGACCAATGCCACCAGTGCCGTAATCTTTCACTTTAACAACGTCAATACTATCGTTGGGCAAGATTCTAGCTTCCATGCTCTTTCCCCCTATCTGATACGCTAGCCTTAACTAAAATATGACCTTTTAAAATTTTAGATTTAGGCTTGTTATTCTCTCCATACATAAATACATCGTAGACGTAACGCCCTTTAGGAATGTCACTACCAAGAGTTAGCTTGAATGTAGATACTGCATCGTCAGATACGTTTTCTATTTTGACAATATCAAACTTAGAAACGTATTCCTCGTCACTTGCATTCACACGTACTACGGCGAATAGATTATCTGCTGTGACGTCTCGACTGTATTCAAGAATAAAGGCACAAGGCACGCCCTGCTCCTTCACAAAATTATGCTGTTGGATTTGAGTCATCTTTCTTACCTTCTTCTTGCTTAGATTCATTTTCCGCATCTGCGAGTGCATCCAAGATAACATTTTGCACACACTCTTCTACAGGGCAACGTCCATTCTCTAACAGCACCGAACCGCACCATTCACAATATTGTTCTTTCATATTGAGTACCTCCTATTTTAATTCTTTAATTTTGTTAATAAGGTCAACGTCAATTTGTTTGAACCTCGCCTTGATATCTTCTGTTGCCAAGCCTTTCATCTGCTTTGTCAAGAAGACTTCTTTCAGTTTTTCACGTTCAGTTTCTGCTTCTTTTTTCAAAGTCTCAATCTTTTCTTTCTTTGTTGGCTCTACTACCTCAGGAACGTAGTCGACAAACTGACCATTGATGTAGCATTTGTAATTAACGAACTGCGATTGCATATCATCCCCACCTGTCACATAGTGATGATCAGGGTAGTCACGTTTTGCCATCTCAAGGCATGCTTCTTCTGTCTCTGCATGTACACCGACTAATAGGGATGTTACTCTTGTTCCCTTTTCGTCTAAAATAAATACATATCGATTTCCCATTCTTTTCTCCTTTCTAAAAGATAAAAAATTGCATAAAAAAAGCACCTATACGGTGCTTTCTATTAATTTAATGTATCAAACGGCAAAGGTATTGGTTTCGGTCGTTTTTGAATCTCTAATACCTTTAAGATCCTATATTCATTTCTTATTGTGCCATCTGATTTTATGGTTTGTGTTTGTTCAAGTCTTACAAGCAAGCTGTCCCCATTAGTAAATGATATATCTCCATTCGCCACATGATTAGAAAATTCTTCGTCAGCTATTGTAGCATAATATTTATTTTCTCCTGATTGTAGCCTCCATTTTAAATTTTCAAAATCTACCTTTAATAACTTAACCCATTGATCGCTTGCTTGAACTAATTCCCGCTCTTTTGATTCTGCCGTTGCAATGTCAAATTCAAATGAGTCTACGTCGTCTTTGTCAATATTTCTCACCACAATTCGCTCTTTTTCAGAATAGTCACGTACTTCAAATGAATCTATCCCTTCTCTTTTTACAGGATTAACTAATTCAGCATAACTTTCACGTACTTTGGGGCTTTGATATATATTCACTACATTAGCATGTACTGTAATACTTGTTTGACTCTCATCTGTTAAAGTTACGGTTCCATCTGAATTATTGGTAGCTCGTACAATAGTTTTTTTATAAGCCCATTTAATTAAATCAGCAAGTGTAGGCATTCCTAACGTATTGGCTAAACCCAAATATTTTAATATATTATCTATATCAGTAGTTCCAGTAAATAAAGAAGCTACTTGATCTACAAACGTTCGTATACACTCAAATGTTATTTCAAATGACCCTTTTTGAAAATCTGCATTCACTTTTACTGCAATACTAGAGTTATCATTATTCAATACTTCATTTGAGCTATTTACTAGTTTGCCTAATGCTATTAAAGCTGGCCCTAAGTCACTAACATCCATTGTACCATCGTCAACTAGTGCACCAGTATATGCTATTGTTATTTTTCTTTTATTCAAACCAGTCAATTTCATAGCACTTTCCTCTCCAAGATGTACTCACCATTAAATATATATTCTTTATATTACACCAATGACCAAGATATATAAAGTATTTCCGTCAACAGAACTGAGATATTTTATGGTTATGTCGGTAAAATTTGCGCAAAAAGCACCCTTGAGGTGCCTAGTATGTTATAATTGTTCTAAGAACTCGATGTGAGTTAGGTTCATCACCGAAAGGTGGTGATACTATGCGTAATTATGAAAAGATTCAACTAATCATTTCCATTCTTACTTTAGTAGTTGCCGTATTACAGTTGCTTAAATAGTTTCTGATAATACAACGACCCTAGCGCTTACACGTTAGGGTCATCAAATAAATTCCTCATTAAGATGAACCTAACGCCTGCACACATCGGGTTCTTCTTGTTTGTAACCTTATTATATCACATTCTCCGCTCTCGTCAAATGATGAGAGCTTTTTTTATTATGTGGAGGTATACAATGAAACTCATACAAAAAGTAAAAGGTGCATGCAAGCGCCCTTATGTTGTTTATTCTGTGCTAGGTTATTTCTCAACATACGATGAAGCGGTGGATGCACTCCACCAAAGCCGCCAATCCCTAACACTCAAGCAAGTCTATGAAATGTGGCTCCTGTCGCATGCTAAGAGTGTAAGCACTAACACCCTTAACAATTACAGCTCTGCATTTGCACACCTTTCCGCTATCCACGATGTAGCCATGAATGACATCACCTATTTACAATTACAGTCAATCATTGACCATATGCTTAGTACTGGTCTGTCCTATAGTTCTTGCAAGAAGGTCCGAACCTTGATTAGCCAACTATTCGACTATGCCATCATCAATAATTGGTGTACCACCAATTATGCTAAATTCTTGAACCTTGGCCATAACAAACCAGTACGACCGCATAAGACATTCACCACTCAAGCTATCAACCGCTTGTGGCGATTATCTTCACCCCTCCATGACATTCCATTGATTCTACTTTACACAGGAATGCGTGCATCAGAATTAATCAACCTAAAGGCTCGTGATATCAATCGTAAGCAACGTACTATTAAAATCACATCGGCCAAGACTAAGTCAGGTATTCGCACTATTCCTATCCACGATCGCATATGGTCTATCATTGAAAAACGGCTTAATGCGGTATATGTAATTCAGGAATGTCGCACATACTCATCGTTTAGTCGTGAGTTCGATAAAGCAATGAAAGCCATCAATGCCAAGCACACCACCCATGACTGTCGTCATACATTTGCTACACGGCTCGATAACGAAGGTGCCAATTACAATGCCAAGCGATTACTCCTTGGCCATGCTAGTGGTAATGTCACCGACGGTGTTTACACCCACAAATCATTAGGTCAATTGCGTAAGGCAGTTAGGTTGTTGAAATGACCAAAGGGGAGTTAATGCAGACAAGAGAGGCTGGCGAGATTTTACGCCGTCAAATCCGTTCTCTTCTGTAACATTTGGAATTTCATTTAAACACAAGTCGTTATGTATTATTCCACTATTGCGAATTAAAGAACGACGTAATGAATCTCCCGTTATAGCTAATGTTATACATTCGACCACCTCAAATACAGGTTTTGATTATGTCGCAAACGAAGTAGGCGGAGGTGAGCAATCTTGTAGCATGGAATATATTGCTATTGGGTATTAGCCAAGGGGGAAAAGCAACCACAAGTAGTAAAGAAGCTTTACCAGCATCAGCAAACTTTCCTATTTCCTTTAAAAGTGTATTAAGTGCTGTGGGTACATTAGATAATAGTGTTCCAAATTATAGTGCACAGAATTTTGATGATGAAATATCTTTAACCAAGACAAGTATTACATTCAAATATTATCCACACTACTATATTGCTATCGGAGTATAACCAAGGGGGAAAATTTGCACCTGAAACAGACACTATTACATATTCGATTAGCTTTAAAAAAGTATTAGCTGTAATTCCGATGATGTTGGATGAGCCAAGGGCATGGCATGAAATGACAATTAGGCCAAAGGCAATTACAATAACTAATTTTAAAATAGTTAGTGGTAGCAATGAGACAAATTACCCTAAATCTCGTAATAATGGCTATTGGATTGCTATAGGAGTATAGTCACCAAGGGGGAATTAAAGCCCAATTACACACTTACAACGAAACGATTGTGTTCCCAATTGCGTTTAAAAAAGTAGTTAATTTAAGCGTTACTCCTGTTGGTAGAAGTGGCACTAACCCTTATAAGAGTTTTGTCCGTGTGAACGACTTAAGCAGTCAAAGTTTCATGGCAAATAGTGATGATGTCGTTGTTTCAAAACTTTATTGGATTGCGTATGGATCTTAAAACCCTATTACGATATATTTAATCTCCGCTGTAAAGGCATCGCTGATGGCATCGGATGTAACTTTCCCTCTTTTAAGGTCGGTACTTTGGAAATATACAGCTAGCCCGCCATTAGATATACCACTATGATCAACCGTAACACCGCCCCATAAAACTTTACTCTTAAAGGAAATAGGATAATTAATATCTACTTTAGTATCATAAATACTAGCAGTAGTTCCCCTTTGGATAATTAAGCCCCCAAAAGCCTCTCCGAAGCATATGTACCAAGCATTTTCGTTACTAAAATCGTAACGAACTCCTTTGGATTTTAAAATACTTGGAACGTCTATATTCACATCACCAATTAAGGATTTTACAACAGCCAATGTAGGGGCCAATGCTGTGTTAGTATCAGCTTTGTTAGATGTCAAAAGCTGCAACAACTCAGGTGTTCCATCACCTTTTTTAATATTAATTCCATTTGTTGTTTTTGTTACCTCAGTAATGCTGTTGTCCCAGTCATTATAGTATTGCCATGTTCCCCATGTGTTATAAAATGTGCGACTTGCTCTTTTGCAAGGCTTTCCTTGGCCGTATGAGTAAAACTCTTGGATTATTACATTCCCATCCGTTTTATGGACCTGTATTTGCCCATACGGATAAACCTTTGTTTGAGCTGGCGCATTGGGCCATCCAAAGTTATTTGCGTTTCCTTCATATATTCCAGGTCGCACTAAATCATTCCAGTTTCTAATCCCTGACGGAATGGTAGCGCCACCTGCGTATTTCTCCAGTCCGTGAGCATTAGTATCTGCCTTATGTGTATTAATTAGTGTTTCCACATCTGCTCTGGATACTGATACTCCTAAATCGATTTGCGCTGCTACATTCGTGGAATCGCCAACTGCTATTGCGACCTGCAAGGATTGCATCGGAATTGGGCTATTTTTATCTGGAATATATGATGTTAATCCGCTAGCATTTGAATATGCAATTAGCTTTTCTTCTCCACTTTGACCGTTTTTAGCGTATACACCAACTTCACGCCAATAAAATCCTGTATTCACTGTTTTATTGTCAAACTCAAACTTGAATACTCTTGTTCCGTTCTCACCATTTGACATATTGGTAAGGCTTACATTCAATTTTGGTCTAACAATATTTGTCATTTCTTCAATGGATGATGTTAAATTGCCATCGCCTAATATTGCCTTAGTAACGATCAATTGGTCACTTTCTCTACCGCTAGTAGATCGTATAATCATTTGGTTGCCTTGCTGTGTTAGTCGCAACCCTGGAAACTGTGCCATGATTACCTCCTTTAACTAATAACCGTATTTTCAGTGATCGCCAATGCATTCACTGTTTTTAATTCTAACGAAATCACTTCATTGCTAAGTGATGAGTCAAAGCCAATATATGTGCTTTCCGAAATGCAAGGAAATATACCTATTTGAATATCATGTGATAAGCTTGATACTTCAATTGTTCTATGACCAATGTGTGCCGGCTTGTATGTGTCAATTGCTTCTTTCATCCTTGTTAAATCAAAGCACATTCCCTTAGTAAATTCGAGGTCCATCGCATATTGTTCATTGAATAAAGATATTCTCGCTGATGCATCTGAAATGTATTGATTGGCAATGTATTCAAGAAATGCCTTAGTACTACTAGAAGTATGATTCAATCGTTCTATGATTCTCGCTCTTCTCACATCAATGCCATCTGCAGATGTATCAATCCCGATGAATGTATCCCATAGTTTCATACCTTCGCTTGCATTCTGTATGTTGAGTTGGGCTAATAGTTTCAACAAATTAACCCTAATTCTTTCATGCTCCCGGCTGTCCGCATCATTTGTTGATTTGAATAGTTCATCTTTGCTAATAAAAAACGGTAGATACTCAAGTATATCTACCGTTTTCCAACGAATAAAATCAACCATTGATTGTTACCTCATTGACTCGTGGGAGTTGATCATCTGTAATTGTGATATTAGTTGTGCCACCATTCACTCGTAAATTGGAATAATCAATAATTCCTGTTTCTGTATTGGCCAATAGTGCTTTTCCTATATTGGCATAGGAAATGTAGTTCATACTAAATGTTTGGCGTTTGAACTCTTCATTTAGTATTCGTTTGACCGCTTCAATATTAACATTTCCTTTTGTGACTCTAAATGAGATGTTTACATTCATAATAGTCGGTGTTGTTACAGTCACCGTAGCCCCAATGGGCGCTTCTTTTGCAATGACTGCTTTCACTCTATCTAATAACGATGTATTTGCAGATTCGTTATTCACATCCACTAGTAGCACCTTAACCGTTCCAGGACCATTCCATAGGGGTAATACTTTTACTTGCCCTACACCGTTGACGGATTGAGCCCATTGCATGTAATGGTACACATTACCGCTGGTGGCTGGCTGTCGTACTTTGAATAGCAATCGTTGTAGTAAATCCCTATCGTTTTCTTCATCAAATCCATCATAACTTGCTTCTTCGTTAGTGACGGAGGTTAATCCCTCTACCTTGGTCACAATTTCTGTAATTGTACTGGCTTCAACATGACTATCTTTGCCTGTATCTACAGATTCTGCCAACACCTTAGCATTGCCACTAGATCCTATACGTACCGCTTCCACGGTAGTGAATAGATTGCCTACAGCAGTACTCACTGTTGTACCTATAGGGATTATGGTTCCTTCTTTGCCAATTACTGTTAGTACCACTTTTGACTTAGTCGCTTTTTTACGAATTACCCCATGTGCCTCTGCATGCATGGTTAGATACTGCCCCCACGATGTCTGTGGGAATGCAGCGTCTAGTATGAGTTGCATTTCGGCGTAGCTCTTTTCAAACTCTACAGCATTGGCACTTAATGTATCGAATACAAATGTCCCCTCATGCGTTGACATGCCTACTGTATCTATTTGTTTGAAATCTTGAAGTAATCGTTTTAATACATCTTGTCTAGTTTGAATTTCAAACATTATACCTCCACTCCAATCGTTGTATGTCCATATATAGTTTGTAATCCAATATGTAACACTACTTGCTTATGTTCTTGTATCAAATCCACTTCTTCTACTTCGATAATATAAGGATTCACTAATAATGCTTCCTTTACATATTCGAACAAATCAAAATGGCTAATAGAGTCATTCGTAACCTTGCCTATGAATCGTTCTAATTCAATACCATAGTCATCGAAGTATGCTCTAAATCGGTACCGTTCTACTCTAAGTAATTTCCATACCCATATTTGAATAGCCTTATTACCAGTAACAATCTTTGGCTTATTGTCTTTTCCATATATGAAAGTATCTCTTGTAAAATCCCATGCATATTCTGTACATAATGGTAGGTTACGTTGTATGTCTGTGGTGGCAATCGTTCCACCTTTTATAAATGGATTAGCCATTTCCGTCTAACCTCCTGCACTTTCCGTATACAAAATACTGCTCTGCTGTGGAATTGTCATCTCCTACAATGGGGATTAGCATAACCTTATCACCTACATGCCATGTATCAGTCATAATTCGTGTTTTTGTATAGTCATTATGAATGGCATGTGTATGGCTTGCAAATTCTGCATAACCGCCACCACCTGCACGTGGTTGTGTCTCACTAATAATATGTCCTTTGGATTCTCTATAATGACCTTGTAGCCAATACTCATCGACCCATAAGAAATCTTTGTTCAACTCCATACCATTGTAGGCAACAATGAGGTTAGGTGGTGGTGATACGATGGTTCCTATTCCTGGCATAGCTTGTCTACCTGCTGTGCCCCCAATATTATGCATCAAGTCAATTACTCCTAAATAGGGATCATTGTTTTTGCTCGCCATTTGTATTTCCACCCCCTTGTTCTTCCATATATTCTAAGGTCAAATCCATAGTATGCACATTACCTTGGAATTTATGTGTATCACTTTTAATGTAGAATTTCCCTTGCAACTGTTCTTCTTCTACCTTAATAGAATACCCAGAAATGCATTGAATATTTCCTATGGCTGATATGCTAGAATCGTTCTTGACCCCCTTGGGTTTTGCCTTGGCCATAGAAATATTACTAACTGTACTTCCTTTTGGTTTTGGCTGATTCTTGTAAATATCTTGGAATATCCCATATTTTTTAATTGATTCCTCATCACTGTCTGTATATATTACATTCCCAGATTCATTGACTGTTTTTACACGGTTCACTATATCTTCAATTGATTCTGAATGAGATGAGTTTATGACGTTATACGAATCACTGGCAATAAAACCATCTATCAATGTTCCTTTTTCGACTAGGTGGATTCCGTCTAGTAAGTGCACTGCCATATATTCCTTTTTTGTATCTGCCTTTATATTTTCATATAGCGTTTTCATTACCTCTGTGCAGCTTTTTCCATCTGCCACAAAATTAACAACCGTGCCTATATTTGGTAATGCTGTAAATGGAATCTCTACTTCTGCCGAAATTCTTCTGAATGCATCGATTGCCTTTACCTGATTGAATACTAAATATACCTTTGACTTTGCCAAGTAAATCATCGGATCATATGCCGTTATGGCCATAGTAAAGGCATTGGTATCACGTTTTCTAAAGAATACTCTGCCTTCAAATATTTTATGGTCATCGACCGTTATTGAAACCTTATCACCTAATTCTATTTGATGATTGTAGAAACTCAAATCTTTAGGATTATATGCATATGTCAATTCAACTTTTCGTGCCGCTTCCTCTTGACTTCCTGACCATGTGAAAGACTCTACCAAATGTGTCATATCATGTCTATGTCCATCATATGTAACGTGCTCAATTAAGGTGTTCATAATGGTATTACCTTTCCTTTAATTGTTGCGCTTCTTTTACTAACTTTTATGGCGGCATTGATTGGGTTTACTCCACTTTTTACCATAGCTTTATAGGCTTTAATAGCCTTCTGTCCTTGCTCCGCAATTGGCATCACTTTTGATACCATTTTATTTGATGTATCAAGTAGGTGATTTCCTTCATAAGCAACCACGTCTTTTTCTTCTGTCGCTTCTGCGATGCGACTGTACAAGCCTGTTGTGTCATTCTTTATTTCGGATGTAGGCCTTACATATCTGTATTCTTTCAAGGAAATACTATAGTACACATCACTTGTTCCATCATGTTCATCATAATTAAATGATTCTATTGTGCACGGCATTGAAATAGCCGTGTTAGAGATAACTATCTTACACGGCTTTTTCATAGTTGCAAATCGTTTAATTTTCCTCACTAAGTTGTAAGGCATCGTATCATTTGTTTCTGACCATTCATATTTTTGTGCAGGAAAAAAACCATCAAATGAAATAACCTCAAGGCCTCTATTACCTATCATATTGATTTCACCAATGGCATTGATTTCTATTGTGCTATTCTTGTATGTAATGCCTGCTTTAAATGATTCTGGAGTCACTGGCATGACTACCTTTTCTCCTGCACATGATAGAGTGAATGTACAACCTTGTGGGAGTTCTTTACCACCAAAAAAGGATAGGACTGTATCATAAAATGACATTACACGGCTCCTTCCATTTTATTAATCGACCGAATCGACATTTCATAATGAATGTGCTCCATAATTTCTTTTGCCAATTCTTCTACACTTTTACCATCATTACGTACATTTAGATTTTGGATGGTGAGTTGTAATCCACCTCCACCGTTTCCACTTCGTTTCCCTTGATCGTAAGCACTGCGTAATGATTGCTCGTGTGGAATCACTTGAGAACCACTAGGTAAATTGATAATTTCGGCTCCACGGTCATGTACCATAGCAGGACCGCCGCCCCAATTATCTGTACCACTGTAAAGTAGCGGAATATTCAGTGGTCCAAATGATTTTCCACCAATTCCAGGAACCCAATCTGGTGTTGTGAATGAAATGCCGTTGATAGATGAAATTAAACTATTGATA
>CAUQZV010000014.1:0-37125 GCA_963522415.1 uncultured Veillonella sp.
TAGGTATTCCTAAGAAAAGATGAGGTTCTTTCAGAAATAAACTACTAGCCTATCAATTGAAAAAGGTATATACTATGCCATGACATACAATGTAAAGGAGGAGTTAGTATGGAAGTTGTTAGTCAAGAGGTAAAAAGTCGGTTTTTACGCTTGCAAATGAATTCTTTGATTGGTGTATGGATTGGATATGCAGCCTATTACTTAGTGCGTAGTAATTTTAATTTAGCGTTGCCGTATTTATCTGGTGAGCTAGATTTAAGTAAAACGCAATTAGGCTTATTATCAAGCTGCTTATTGATTACATATGGACTTAGCAAAGGATTCATGTCTGTGTTGGCAGATAAAGCAAATCCGAAGTATTTTATGGCTATCGGGTTGACTTTATGCGTCATCCTAAATGTATTGATGGGATTCACCACACATTATTCCTTATTCATCGGACTCGTTATTTTATTAGGTTTATTCCAAGGAATGGGTGTAGGACCGTCAATTATTACGGTAGGCTATTGGTTTCCAAGATCTCAGCGTGGTCGTGCTAGTACAATTTGGAATATGTCCCACAACTTAGGTGGTGGCATTGTGGCACCTATCGTGGGTGTAGCGATTGGCTATTTAGGAACAGAGCATTGGCGAATCGGTACATTTGCAGTACCAGCTATCTTGGCCGCTATTTGTGTCTTATTAGTTTTGTATTTTGTTCGTAAGCGCCCAACCGAAGAAGGATTGCCAACTGTAGAGGAAGTATTCCAAGAGGAAGCAGCAGGACAAAAATCTGCTAAAATGGCAGCGGGTAAACCAGAGAACATGAACGCATTCCAAGTGTTTTACAACTTTGTATTTAAAAATCCAAACTCTTGGTATTTGGTATTAATCGACGTGTTCGTATACATGGTACGCTTTGGCATGATTACCTGGATTCCATTATACTTACTGAAAGTAAAAGGTTTTACGAAAACAGAGATGAGTGTAGCGTACATGTTGTTTGAATGGGCTGCTATTCCATCTACTATCTTGGCAGGCTACTTAGTAGATAAATACTTCAAAGGTCGTATTATGCAATTACCAATTTATTGCTTGGTGGTTATCTTTGCTTGTGTCATTGGGTATATGAACTCTGATAGTATTTTGTGGGCCACTGTATTTGCTTGTATTACAGGCTGCTTAATTTATATTCCACAATCTATGATTCCAGTACAGGCGATGGAAGTCATTCCAACCTTTGCCTTAGGATCTGCTGTAGGATTGCGTGGTTTTATGAGTTACCTTGTGGGTAGTTCCTTAGGCACAACACTCTTTGGTTTCGTTGTAGACCATTGGGGTTGGGACATGGGTTTCTACACATTGCTAGTGGGTGTAGTCCTTTGTATGTTCTCTTGCTACTTATCCAACAGAGGGGTACAAAAAATCTATGCGGCTGCTGATAAAGCATAAACAGATATTTCAATGCTAATAAAAGAATAGACACTAGTAGAATATGCTAGTGAAAGTTACAAAGGAAAGCCTAAGAGTGGGCTTTCCTTTGTTGCATGTATAGTAGTTGTATTGAAACTTGAATGTGAACAGTATGAAAGCATACAGATTCATATCATTGATGATACAGGAATAATAAACATGCTGCGGTAGAAATGGTAGTAAAAGCTTGCATTCCATGACATAAAATTGCTATTTCTGTTAAGAATTTGGATTCCATGCCATAAAATGATTATTTTCATGATAAATATGTACTCCATGACATAAAATGAACAAAATTGAAGAAAATTTGGTGTAGAATCCATAAAATTAAGACAGAAATTTATGGAGTGTACAGGAAATAAAGTTATATTTAGTGTCGAAAAATCTCCCACAATATGGTATGCTAATTTATATATAATTATTATTCAATAACAATAAAGGTGGATGCATATGAATGAATTAGTTGGTTTGATTTTAGCGGCCGGTAAAGGGACGCGCATGAAATCTAAACTTCCGAAAGTATTGCACAAGGTAGCTGGTAAAGCTATGGTGGAACGTGTCTTAGAAGCGGCTCAATCTGTTGGAGCTAAGCGCAATGTGGTCATCGTTGGTTTCGGTGGTGACGATGTGAAAGCCTACTTAGGTGACCGTGCGGAATACGTCACACAATTAGAACAAAAAGGCACAGGTCATGCGGTACAACAAGCAGAATCCGTATTGGGTAACCATGAAGGTCTCATCTTGTTGTTGTGTGGTGATACACCGTTGGTAACGCAAGAAACATTGGAACAATTATTGGCGCACCACAAAGAAACAGGGGCGGCAGCCACAGTATTAACGGCCTACATGGACAACCCATATGGTTACGGCCGTATCATTCGTAATGGATCCAAGTCCGTAGAACGCATTGTAGAAGAAAAAGATGGCAAACTCGATGAATTAAAAGTGCATGAAGTGAACACAGGCATGTACATTTTCGACTCGAAAGAATTATGGCCTTGTTTAGAGCAACTTTCAGATGATAATGCACAAGGTGAGCTATACATTACAGACGTGGTGAGCATCCTTGTAAAAGCAGGTAAAACGGTGAGCGCTTACATGACCATGGACAGCGATGAATCCTTAGGGGTCAATAGCCGTTTACAATTAGCACAAGCAGAATTGATTTTGCGGAATCGCACAAATCTAGCATTGATGGAAGCTGGTGTTACCTTGGTGGACCCACATAGTACATACATTGCCCCAGAAGTGGTAGTAGGACCAGATACAATCATTTATCCAAATACGACATTAGAAGGTAACACGGTTGTAGGTACGAATAATGTTTTGGGGCCTAATACACGTTTATCTAATGTGATCGTAGGAGATAATAACCACATCCATGATTCATACGCACACGATTGTGAAATTAAGAATGATACAGTGATTGGACCATTTGTTCATTTGCGCCCAGATACAGTGCTTTCTGACAAGGTGAAAATCGGCAACTTCGTAGAAGTGAAAAATAGCGTGGTTGGAGCAGGTACAAAACTTCCGCACTTGTCTTATATTGGCGACAGTGATGTAGGATCCAAGGTGAATATTGGTTGTGGTACTATTACTGTCAACTACGATGGTAAGAAGAAACATCGTACCACAATTGAAGATGGCGTGTTTGTAGGTTGTAATTCCAACTTAGTAGCGCCGGTGACGATTGGTAGTGAAAGTTATGTAGCAGCTGGCTCTACTATAACGAAGGATGTACCAAGCCGTGGGTTGGCTTTTGGACGTGCTCGCCAAGTGGTAAAAGAGAACTGGGTCACAGAGGATACTTTTAAAAAATAAAAATGTACGGAAATTTCATAAAATTGTTTACACAAAATTGAGAAAATGAAGTACAATATATAGAGAGCCTTTGTGCATCAAATTGTAAGTCAATTGTTTTAGAGGAGTAATGACATGGCATTAGAAGATGGTAAACGACTCAAAGTTTTTACAGGTAATGCAAATCCAGCATTGGCCAAAGAAATCTGTGATTATTTGGACCTCCCATTAGGCGAAGCATTTGTGGGACGCTTCAACAATGGGGAAGTACAAGTCATGATTGATGAAAGTGTACGTGGTAAAGACGTATTTATCGTGCAACCTACTAGCTATCCAGTGAATGATAATGTAGTGGAATTGTTCATCATGGCAGATGCATTAAAACGTGCATCCGCTCGTCACATCACAGCCGTTGTACCATATTATGGATATGCTCGCCAAGATAGAAAAACTCGTGGTAGAGAACCAATTACAGCAAAATTAATGGCAGACTTATTACAAACTGCTGGTGTTACTCGCCTTGTAACTGTAGACCTTCATGCAGGTCAAATTCAAGGTTTCTTTGATGTGCCAGTAGACCATTTGATGGGTGCTTCCATTATTGCAAACTATATTAATGAAAAGAAAATGGAAGATGTCATCGTTGTATCTCCAGACCTTGGTGGCGTAACACGTGCCCGTGATTTAGCGGACCGCATTGGTGCACCAATTGCGATTATCGAGAAAAAACGTCCACAACCAGGTGTTGCGAAAGTAATGAACTTAATTGGTGATGTACAAGGTAAAAATTGTATCATCATCGATGATATTGTAGATACTGCGGGATCTCTTGTGGAAGGCGCGAAAGCATTACAAGAATTTGGTGCAAAATCTGTAACGGCTTGTGTAACACATGCAGTGTTAACAGATCCAGCTTGTGAACGTATTGCAAACTCCAATATTAAAGAGTTAATTGTCACAAATACAATCGATATTCCTGAAGAACGTCGCTTACCAAATATTACAGTCTTGTCCGTAGCTCCATTATTGGGAGAAGCGATTTTACGTATCTTTCAAGAAGAGTCTGTAAGCTCTTTGTTTGATAAATAAGATGAAATTAATCGTCGGACTAGGAAATCCGGGTAGAGACTACGAGGGAACTCGCCATAATATTGGGTTCATGGTGGTAGATGCTATTGCGGATGGCGTGAGCCATACACCGTGGAGAGAAGATTATAAAGCAGAAATTTGCTCCTGTACCATAGAGGGTGAAAAAGTGTTGTTGGTGAAGCCACAAACCTTTATGAACCTCAGTGGTGAGTCTGTAGGTCCCTTGATGCGATATTATAAGCTCACACCTGAGGATGTATATGTTATTTATGATGATATGGATTTGCCGGTAGGTAAATTGCGGATTCGCCCCAATGGTAGTGCTGGTGGACATAATGGTATAAAATCTATGATTAGCCATTTAGGAACAGATGGGTTTCCCCATTTTCGGTTTGGCATAGGTCGCCCTTTACCAGAGTGGACCGTAGTGGACCATGTATTGTCGCGATTCCCAGGAGACCAACAGGACACTGTGCAAAAGGGAATTAAGGCTATGGTGAAAGCCGTATTAGGTTGTGTAGAAGTAGGTATCGATAAAGGGATGAACCTATATAATCCTAAAAAAGGGCGTTCTCGATAATAGAAACGGAAAACGAAAATAGAGCACTTGTTCTATTTTGGCGTTTCTTGTGCATATATCGTGTATATTAGGGTGGTTTTGATCAATTAGTGAATTACTTTTGGATTGTTATGCGAATTCAATCAAATAAATTCACTATATATGTCTTTTCATCTTGAAATTATGAAAATAAAAGTATATACTAGGTTTAGAGCAGTATAATTAGTATTTAATGTGAATCGTCTTTATTTTTACTTATTGTGAGGGAGGCATTATCATGAAAGGTAATAATTGGGGCGGCAAGCGGGCTGGTGCAGGTCGCAAAAAATCCTTATTTGAACGTAAAGGACGTACTTTCCGTTTGACTGATGCTGAATTCTTAGAAGTCAAACCATTAGTAGATGCAGTACGACGTCGTACTGAGGAAGCTATGTTAGCTACATTAGCAACTAAAAATAAAAAATAGTTGTACGTTCTTAATACTACTGAGTTTAATTAGCTAAGCGCTTTTGATTACAAGTTAGTATGGAAAATCGACTCCTTTTGGGGTCGATTTTTTTTAATTCTATAGAACTTGCTTGACAATATCGAAATTTATCGTTATAATACTATCTAACATAGCAATATAGTCTGATGCTAGGATAAGTACGGTATACGAATCGATGCTTAGAGTATACACTTATGACGGATTATTAGTTATGGTGGTTCAACCCGACCACAGAAGGATCCAATTTTGGAAATGAATTCAAATAATTACTACACAAATGGAGGTTAGCAATGAGCTTAATTAAAAGTTTATCCAACCGCTTGTCTGTGCTAGGATATAGTGGTTATGAAATTTCACAAATTATCAATAGTGCAACGGGCGGTCAAGACATCAATGCTTTGACTGGTCAAGATTTACACCATGTGGCAAATACAATGGAACACTACGTAAAAGTGGGTTCCCAATACGTTGCGGAATATAGTAAATAATTAAAAGCTGCTACAGTTTGTAAGAAATTACAAATTGTAGCAGTTTTTTTATTATTTTGAACTATGATACAGTATGCCAATGAAAGGTAGAAGGTATATTTACAACGATACACAATATGAACAGAATATAGGGATATATGTTAGTCGTGATAGAATTGCTTGAATGGATGTACAGAGTAGGGTAGAATACTAGAGAGAGTATTTATAATTAGGTGCTTAATGATATTGTGAAAGAATCAATAATAAATATATGAAACAAAATATAAATCAACACAGACTTCCTTTTGTGGAGTCTTTAGAAAAATATAAAGAACAACATATGATTCCATTTCATACGCCAGGACATAAAATTGGCGTAGGAGCGCCTACATTGCTCACAGAGTGGATGGGTTCTGCTTTGCCTTATGATTTGGGACTGATGTATGCCATCGATGATTATCATGAGCCAGAACGTGAATTACTGGAAGCACAACAACTGGCAGCACAGGCCTTTGGTGCCGACCACACGTGGTTTTCTATTAACGGAACATCTGGTGCGATTCAAATGATGATTATGAGTGCAGCGAAAGAAGGGGATTCTATTATTATTCCTCGAGAGGCTCACTGCTCTGTTCATAATAGCTTGGTATTAAGTGGGGCTAAACCCATCTATATGAAAGGACGTTTTCATCCGCGCTGGGGCATACCAGTAGGGGTCACAGCGGAGGAGGCCATCGCTACGATGGATGCACATCCAGAGGCGAAAGCTATATTGCTGGTACATCCTAATTATTATGGTATAGGTGTGGATGTAAAACGCATTGCAGAGGTAGCTCATGAACGAGATATGTTAGTGTTAGTGGATGAAGCACATGGACCACATCTTATACCATCCTTAGGAATGCCAGTGCCAGCTTTGGCAAGTGGAGCAGACTTAGTCGCTCAAAGTACACATAAGTTATTAGGCTCTTTAACACAGACCTCAATGCTCCATGGACAAGGGCCTCGTATTGATGTGGATCGCATCCAACGATTACAACAGATTTTGATGAGCACAAGCCCTAACTATATCTTTTTGGCATCTTTGGATATGGCTCGTCATCAATGGGTTACAGAGGGACAGTCTCTCATGAAAGACACATTAAACTTAGCTCGTACTTTGCGAAGGGCTCTGAATGAGATTCCTGGCATTGCTTGTCCTGGGCTTGAGGATATAGATGGCGCTTTCAGTTTGGATGAAACTAAGATTATTATCGATGCAAAGGACCTTGGACTGACGGCACAAGAGTTAGAACGAGAGCTGCGAGCACGTCATATTGAAGTGGAACTCATGAAAGCCTACCATGTCTTATTATTGATTACCATAGGTGATACAGACACATCTATACAACGGGTATTAGAGGCAGTGCAGTGTATTTCAGATATGTATCTACATAAGCTGGAAGGTACTACACAGGGGTGCAGAGTGGATAGTCAACAACACAATACATGTTTACTTGACCAAGGTAATAACATGTCTTTTGCTGCAATACATAGTACCAAGAATACGACAAAGAATAGTATTAGAGATAGTGTAGATGATGCATATGTTACGGATGATAACGATGTAGATGCAAGTACAATGGAAACACTACCGACACCCGTAGTGGCGCTTTCACCACGGGGAGCATTTTATGCAGAGATGGAAACAATCCCTTTAGCACAAGCCTTAGGGCGAGTTAGTGGAGAAACGATTATCTATTACCCACCGGGAATCCCTTGTTTAGGTGTAGGGGAAACCATAACGGAAGAAGTATTGGCATATATGAAACAGAAACAACGTGATGGGTATGTACCGAATGGGGCTCGGGACCGCCAACTACAGATTATCCTGGTGTGTAAAGATGGTGAGATATAGAGGGCGTGGTATGGATAGATTAGCATGTATAGCGTAAGAGGTTGTGTGCAAATTTCTTGCAGTATCATATAACCTAAAGAATTGTCATGTCATAAGGAGATTCATATGGGACAATTAATTATTATTGAAGGCGGCGACGGCAGTGGTAAGGCCACGCAGACGGCGAAATTGTTGGAACGACTAAAAGCAGAAGGATATCCAGTTCGGTCTGTAAGTTTTCCTAATTATGATAGTCCAGCAGCAGAACCAATTAAAATGTATTTGCGAGGAGACTTTGGAAAAGAGGCGAACTCAGTGAATGCCTATGTGGCTAGTACCCTCTATGCCATAGATCGATTTGCATCCTATCGCCAAGATTGGCAACGCTTTTACGAAGAAGGTGGCATCATTATTGCCGATCGGTATACTACATCGAATATGGTGCATCAAATGATAAAGTACACTGATAAAAAAGAACGAAATACGTTTTTACAATGGCTTGACCGATTAGAGTACGATTTATATGGTTTGCCAAGACCGGATGCGGTTATCTTATTGGATATGCCTTTGTCTTTGTCAAAAACCCTGTTAGCAGAACGCATAGGTAAAACAGGTGGCAATACGGGGGATATTCATGAACAGGATACCTCTCACTTGACGGCGGTTCATGATGCTTATGATATGTTGGTGAATACCTATGATTGGCATTGTGTGCACTGCGAGAATGAAAGCAATCAGTTACGCACTATTGATGACATTCATGAGGAAGTGTATGGTATTGCAAAACAATATATATGTAAAGGCTAGTCTCTAGCTAATGGAATGTGCCTATAGTATCATGGATAGTCTGTTATGGTACGATACACGTTCAAAAAAGATATGATAGAAACACTACATGGAGTGCAAATATTTTGCGGAAACCATGGGGTGTTTCTTCTTTTATTCGTGTATTTATTGCCATAACATGCTATAATAAAGGGCAGTCTTATGAGGTAAAGGAGGGTGTATGTCATTTTTTGAAACTGTACTTGGTCAACATCAAGTGAAAGAACAAATTAGTACATTAATCCGAGATTCTGCTTTACCCCATAGCTTGCTGCTCTACGGAGAAACAGGTTTAGAATCGACATCCATGGCCATCGCCATTGGGTCCCTATTAGTGGGACGTCAGATTTTTTCTCCTGATGAAGGACGAACTTTTTTATCTACTATAGAGCAACAACGCATTGAGTCTGGTGAAAGCGAGAGCGCAGTCAAAGATAAAGGATTGCCAATTTATATTGATCAAGGTCAAGCCTTTTGGATTCGCCCTATGAAAACACAGCTCAGTGTAGAACAATGGTATACCTTATTAGAGAAGTATATCAATGTATCTAGTGATACACCGCGGGTGGTTATCGTAGAAGGTTTTCAGACAGCCAATACTGTCTTAGCGAATGCGATGCTAAAAACGATTGAAGAACCACCACGGAATATGTATTTTATCATTGTCACTACCAATATCGACAATGTACTACCCACCATCGTGTCACGATGTATGCTCATCGGTATGCAACCAGTTCCAGAAGAGGAATTGGTGAAAGCCTTAACTAAGGAAGGTTATGCAGGAGATATCCGACGTGCTGTGCGAAGTGCTCGTGGAAATCCAACATTAGCTCGTCAGTGGGCGCAGGCTGGTGGTATTGAAAGTTTAGAAAAGGCTATGGAAGTACTAGAATGCGTAGTAGAAAGAAGTCATTTCTTTACTACCTTAGCTCTATCCTTTGAGGGACTTTCAAAAGAAGTAGTACTCGATATATTGAGTTGGCTACGTGTGTTAGCTAGAGACATGTTAGCTTTGCGATATGGTACAGAGAGTGAAAAGATGATACTAAGTGAGTATCGATTCCGCATGCAAATGATTTTACCACGATGGTCATCAAAATCTTTGCAACGAATTGTGCCCATTACATTAGAAGCAGAACAGGCGCTACGCCTTAATGTGCGCTTAGGCCTTGTTATAGATGGAGTTATATTAGCCTTAAGGGAGGCTGTGAAGGAGGATATATAGTGGTTACTATAGTAGGAGTACGCTTTAAAAAAGCTGGCAAAATCTACTACTTTAGCCCAGGGTTTGCAACCCTTACGACAGGAGATGGGGTCATAGTAGAAACCTCTCGTGGTTTGGAATTTGGGGAAGTCGTAATTGGGCCACGGAAAGTATCGAAAGATAGCGTGGTGCAACCGCTGAAAGAAGTGACGCGTAAAGCAACGCCAAAAGATCTGAAACAAGTAGAAAAAAATAGAGAGCGAGAAGAAAAAGCCTTTGAAATCGGGCTAGAAAAAATCGCTTATCGTGGGTTACCAATGAAATTAATCAATGTGGAATACACATTTGATATGAATAAAATTGTATTTTTCTTTACTGCAGAAGGTCGTATTGACTTCCGAGAATTGGTAAAAGATTTGGCCAATGTATTCCGTACGCGCATTGAATTGCGACAAGTAGGGGTCCGTGATGAGGCAAAAGTATTAAATGGAATCGGTGCTTGTGGTCGTCCATTGTGTTGCGCTACCTTCTTAGGTGATTTTGCATCCGTATCGATTCGTATGGCGAAGGATCAAAACTTGAGCTTAAACCCTACAAAAATTTCTGGTATTTGTGGCCGTTTGATGTGTTGTTTGAATTATGAAAATGACTCCTACCTAAAAGGTGGAGACTTGTATTCACAAAAAGCAAAACAACCAGCTCCTGTAGCAGAACCACCTGGTATCGGTAAAGAAGTAGTCACCGATGAAGGGGTAGGAAAAGTCTTAAAAATCAATAACATGAAAAAGACAGTGAAAGTACAATTAGAAGCGGGACGAACGATCGACTTACATTGGTCGGAAGTGGCATTGCCGGATGAAGAGTAATATTACAATCACAGAATTATTACTAAGTGGGTTTCAGTTGTTTCAAGATGAAAAAGAATTTAAGTTTTCTATTGATGCTATTTTACTCGCTCATTTTGGAGAGGCAAAATCTAATAAGCGCTATTTAGAGTTAGGTACAGGCACAGGAGTGATTCCTCATGTGTTGTACCATCGTGGAGCCCGTCATATGGTCGGTGTAGATTGTAACTCCTATGTCATTGAGTTAGCTCAGAAAAGCGCAATTCATAATGATATTGCAGATGCAGTATCTATGGTGGAGCTAGATTACATGACCGATGCTGGAAAACCGTATTATGGTCAGTTTGATGGTATCTACATGAATCCGCCCTATTTTGAACCGAATAGTGGACTTCTATCACAAGAAGAAAGTGTAGCATTAGCCTTACATGAACAACAACACTCTATGAAAGATAGATTGTTACAAGCTCAACGGTATTTAAAATTTGGCGGCACACTGTGGATGATTTATACAACCCCACGATTAGAATCCTTACTGAGTGCTATAGAACAGACTCAATTTAGGGTAAAACGAATGCGCTTTATTCATGGTAATCAAGATAAAGTGAGCAAGTTAGTATTATTAGAATTAAAATATGGTGGAAAACTAGGCATGATGGTGGAACCACCTTTATACATCTATGAATTAGATGGTTCCTATTCAGATGAGGTACAAGCATATTATGAGTAGTCATAAAGGGACATTATTTTTAATTCCCACACCCATTGGGAACTTAGAAGATATGACCTATCGGGCTGTGCGTACATTACAAGAAGTAGATGTGGTAGCAGCGGAAGATACGCGTCATACAGGGGTATTATTACAACATTTTAATATTGCGAAGCCTATGATTTCCTATCATGAACACAATAAAGCGGAGAAGGGGGCTGACCTCATCCAGCGTTTATTGGATGGTCAATCCATCGGTTTAGTCAGTGATGCGGGGATGCCTGCTATTTCTGATCCCGGTGAAGATTTGGTGAAAGAAGCCATCGATGCGGGCATACCGATTGTTCCTTTACCAGGTGCGAATGCAGGTTTAACGGTGCTTATCGCATCGGGCCAAAACACTAAGGAATTTCACTTCATAGGTTTTTTGCCGAAACGAAAGCAGAATGTAAAAGAGGTGTTATCACGGATTGCTACCTATGAAGGAACGATGATTTTCTATGAAGCTCCCCATCGTATAGAAGAAACTATCCAAAATTTATATGAAGGGCTGGGGAATCGCCCTATCACAGTAGGTCGTGAACTGACGAAAAAGTTTGAAACTTTTACACGAACTACCTTGCTAGCGTTACAAAATGATTTCAGTCAAATCGTAGAAAAAGGGGAATTTGTCCTATTGGTGGGTGGCAAGGAAACTGTGACAGAGGAAACGAAGGTGAAGGAAGTAGTGCTTTCTCCATTAGAGGCAGCCTTAGCCTTAATCGAAGAAGGGGTGCCAAAAAAAGAGGCAGCCCGTCAAATTGCAAAAGAGCGTGGCCTTTCACGGCGCGATGTATATAATGAAATTGAATTGTATAGTAAGGAGAGAACAGATGACTAAGAAACCGTATTATATTACGACACCAATTTATTATCCAAGTGCGAAATTACATATTGGGCATACATACTGTACGTCCATTGCTGATACAATTGCTCGTTTCAAACGCAGAGCTGGCTATGATGTGCGTTTCTTAACGGGGTCTGATGAGCATGGACAAAAAATCCAACGTATGGCGGAATCGATGGGCATTACTCCTTTAGAGTACACGACGCAAATTGTTGATGGATTTAAACATTTGTGGGAAAAATTGAATATTTCTCATGATGATTTTATTAGAACTACCGATGAAAGACATATCAAATATTGCCAACATTTATTCCAAAAAGCATTCGATAATGGAGATATTTACAAATCTTCATACGAAGGTTTATACTGCGTACCATGCGAAACATTCTGGCCAGAGTCTAAATTAGGCCCTGAAAAAACATGCCCCGACTGCGGTCGTCCATTAGAAGTGGTACAAGAAGAAAGTTATTTCTTCCGCATGAATAAATACGCTGATCAATGGTTTAAATTTATTGAAGAAAATCCTGATTTTATTCAACCAGAATCTCGTCGTAATGAGATGATTCAATTCGTGAAACAAGGCCTAGAAGATTTGGCAGTATCTCGTACTAGCTTTAACTGGGGTATTCCAGTACCATTTGATGAAAAACATGTTATGTACGTATGGTTTGATGCGTTGATTAACTATATTTCTGCTTTAAACCCATTGGATGAAAACAGTGATTTATTTGAAACGTATTGGCCTGCAGATCTGCATTTAGTGGGGAAAGAAATCGTTCGTTTCCATACCATCATTTGGCCTATTATGCTTATGAGCCTTGGTTTGCCATTGCCCAAAAAAGTATATGGTCACGGCTGGCTTGTAGTGGATGGCACAAAAATGAGTAAATCCTTAGGCAATGTGATAGACCCAATTCCATTGATTGACACCTATGGCTCTGATGCGCTGCGTTATTTCTTAGTAAATGAAGTGCATTTAGGCAATGATGGTAATTTCAGTTTGCCTAATTTCATAACAAAAATTAATGCAGACTTGTCCAATGACCTTGGCAACTTGTTGAATCGTACCGTAGCAATGATTGAAAAATATCATGGTGGTATCATTACAAAACATGCGCCAACAGAAGATGTTGACAAGGATTTAATTGCTCTAGCTGAGCAAACGGTAAAAGACTACGAACAATTGATGGAAGACATGCAGTATAACAAAGCTTTTAAAGCTGTGTGGGCTTTCATTGGTCGTACGAATAAATACATCGATGAAACGATGCCTTGGGTACTCGCAAAAGGGGCTAACGAAGGTGATGCAGAGCGCTTAGAAGCTGTGATGTATCATTTGGCAGAATCCTTGCGTATCATTGCTGTCTTAGTGGATCCAGTGATTCCAACAGGGGCTCCTAAAATTTGGGAACAACTTGGTTTACAAGGGTTTGCACAAGCTATGCTAGATGATATACGCACATTTGGAGCACTTCCAACAGGAACAAAAGTAGTGAAAGGAGATCCAATCTACCCACGCTTTGAAATTCCTGAAATGGTAGAAGTGGCTCCAGAAACTGTAGAAGAATCCACTGAGGAAGCGGTAGATACTAGAAATATTCCACCGATTAAAGAGGCCATCGAATACGATGATTTTGCAAAATTAGATTTACGGGTAGCGAAAGTATTGACTTGCGAAGCTGTAAAAAAATCTAAAAAATTGTTGCTATTCACCTTAGATTTAGGTATTGAAACACGCACCGTAGTGAGTGGTATCTCTCAATTCTATAAACCAGAAGACTTAATTGGTAAAAAAGTGATTTATTTGGCAAACTTAGCGCCGAAAAAAATCATGGGTCATATGTCAGAAGGTATGATTTTATCGGCCTCTAATGAAGATGATCAATTAGAAGTAACGAATATTGAATTCTTAACTCCAGGAAGTGTGGTGAGATAATGCGATTGTTTGATACACATGCGCATATTAATGATGAACGATTTGATAATGATCGGGACCAGATGATTCAAGACTGTTTTGACCAAGGCGTAGAATATATTATGTGTCCTGCTGTGGATCGTAAAACAGCAGAGTCTGCCATTGCGTTGGCGGAACAGTATGACCGTGTCTATGCAGCGGTAGGTGTGCATCCACATGAATCTAAAGATGCTACAGAAGAAGACTATGCATGGTTTAAACAAATGGCGTCCCATCCTAAAGTAAAAGCCATTGGCGAAATCGGTTTAGACTATTACTATGATTTTTCTGATAGAGATGTGCAAGCAGAGTCTTTCAAACGCCAATTAGCCATCGCGAGAGAAGTGGATTTACCGATTATTATTCACGATCGTGATGCACATGGTGCCATTCGAGATATGCTATTGGAACATGGTAAAGGTAATTATGGGGTCTTCCATTGTTTCTCAACCAGTTTAGAAATGGCAAAAGAATTTATAAAAATGGGATATTATATCTCCTTTGCCGGACCGGTAGTATTTCCAAAATCTACGAATCTAAAAGAAGTGGCGAAACATATTCCATTGGATCGTTTGCTCATTGAAACAGATTCCCCTTATTTGACACCACCTCCATTTAGAGGTCGTCGCAATGATCCATCTAAAACACAATTTGTGGCTCAAGAAATTGCTCAATTGCGTGGTATGGATGTAGAAGAACTAGCTGCTATTGCCTTAGAGAATGGCAAGCGTTGTTTTGGTATTGAGTAATATAGAATGAGAAAGGCACTTTCACAGTAGCATATACGGAAAGTGCCTTTCTGTGTACATAGGAGACCTATGAAACGAGTAGCATTAATAGATTTAGGATCAAACTCAGTACGGTTTGTCATTTCAGAAATTACAGATTCTGGTAGTTATCGCTTGGTATATCAACAGAAGGAATCCATTCGCCTCAGTGAGGGTATGTGGACCCATCAAATGTTGACAAAACCTGCTATGGAACGGGCCATTAAAACTTTGAAAGCCTTGTCGCATATGGCAAAGGCTATGGGAGTTATAGAGATTCAAGGTATTGCGACAGCGGCTGTGCGATTGGCTACCAATGGTAATAGCTTTATTCGTCGTGTATATGCGGAAACGGGGATTTCCTTGCGTGCCATTAGTGGAGAGGAAGAGGCGTACTTAGGATTTTTAGGCGTTGTCAATACCATAGGATTAGATGATTTTATTGTGTTCGACCTGGGTGGGGCGAGTATTGAAATTAGTTTAATAGAGAATAGACAGTTAAAAAAATCTGTTAGTCTTCCTATGGGGGCTCTTGTGATGACAGGCCAATTTAAAACGGGCCATGAGTTTACAAGTGCCGAATACGAAGCTATGGTACGTTATATCCAAGAGGTATTGTATCGTGAAAGTTGGTTGAAACATACTAAATTACCTCTTATTGGAATTGGAGGGACAGCCCGAAATATTGCCAAAATGGACCAACGGGAGAAAAATTATCCCATCCCTAAATTGCACAATTACAAGGTAAAAAAAGCAGGTATGGAGGCTTTGTTTCATCGGGTAAAAGAAACACCATGGGAGGAACGGAAAAAGATTTCTGGATTATCTGCAGAACGGGCCGATATCATCGTAGCAGGTATGGCCATTATTATGGAATTGATGGAGTATACAAAGGCATCGTCTATGATTGTCAGCGGTTGTGGCTTGCGGGAAGGGCTATTCTTTCAGTATTATGGGGCCAACTATTCAGAAGAGAAGTATGGGCTACCATGTCTTCAAAAAAATGGCATTGTAGATGATATTGTGACCCACTCTACTTTGAATGTACTGCGCTCTTTCACACCTCATGATGTGGATCATTCCCTATACATTGCGAAACTAGCAAAACAGATTTATAAACAATGGAAAGAACTACTGCCAGAAGGAGAGCGATTGAAATTAATCTTGAAAGTAGCTTCTTTGCTCCATGATTTAGGAAAACAAATCAACTATTACAGCCATGCAAGACATAGTGCATATATGATTATTAATAGTAATCTCTATGGATTATCTCATCGAGAACAATTACTCAGTGCTTTTATTGCATCCTATTCCCATGGAGCAAACAGTAAATTTATTAAGCAGTCTCCGTATCTCTCCGTACTAAAAGAAGGGGATCGAGAGATGATACAAAAATTGTCCTTTCCCTTAGCCTTAGCAGAAGCTTTTGAAGAAACTCATGAACGTACCATATGTTCCTTTCAAACATATATTACAGATAAACAAATAGATATGTATGTTAAGGTGAAAGAATTAAGCCATATTCCTATGATGGAAATGGCCATTGAAAAATTAAAAAAACAGTGTAAGAAAGAATTTAAACGTGAATTAGTGATACATTGGAAAGTTCGTTAGGAGTGATACTATGAAAGACTTTGATAATCCAAAGTATTATTTTAATCGTGAATTGTCTTGGTTGAAGTTCAACCAACGAGTCTTGCAAGAATCTATCGACAGAAGTAATCCACTCATGGAAAAATTACGATTTTTGACCATTGGCAGCTCTAACTTAGATGAATTTTTTATGATTCGCGTATCTGGACTGCGTCATCAAGAGCAGAGTAATATTATTAAATACGATGCCGCCCATATGGATGCCAAAGCACAATTAAAAGCCATCAGTGAAGCTACGAAAAAATTAGTATCTTTACAATATACCTATTTCCATGATATTTTGAAACGCCTACAAAAAGAAGGTTTACACTTTGTCAAAGTAAAAGACCTAAAAGAAAGTGAATTACGTTGGTTATACCAATATTTTCGCACTCATATTTTTCCAGTCGTTACGCCACTAGCTGTGGATGCGAGCCATCCCTTTCCATTCTTGGTGAATAAAACAATAAACTCAGTGGTAAAGATTCACCCTATTCATGATAAAGACCAAGAGAAGATGGCTATCTTGCCGATTCCCTCTGTATTGAATCGAATTATTGAAGTACCGAATGATGTGCATCGTCACTTCGTTATGTTAGAGGATGTCATCAATTATTATTGTGAAGATTTCTTTGTGGGTCATCATATCGATTCCTTTACCACCTTCCGTGTGACACGTGATGCGGATTTAGACATCGAAGAAGAAGCAACAGATTTACTGCGGGAGATTGAAAAATCTCTTCGACGGCGTCGTCGTGGTGAAGTGGTACGTGTGGAAGTATGTGAACATTATGATCCACAGTTATTGGAATTTGTTTTGCAAGGCTTACAAGCGAAAAAAGAGGCAGTTTATATAGCGGAAGGGATTTTAGATGTAGCCTCCTTTGGCGAGTTTTGTAATTTACCTGGCTACGACCATTTGCGATATCCTGCTTTTACACGACGAGAACTTCCTTGCGTAACGGAGCGAGGGACTTCAGCTATCTTTGATTATATCCGAGAAAAAGATAGACTCTTGCACCATCCATTTGATTCTTTTTCCGTGGTGGAAGAGTTTGTAGCTAGAGCAGCTGTAGATCCTGATGTACTGGCTATCAAGCAAACCTTATATCGTGTCAGTGGGGATTCTCCTATAGTAGCAGCGTTGGTGAAAGCAGCAGAACTGGGCAAACAAGTGACAGTGTTGATGGAAGTTAAAGCCCGCTTTGATGAAGAAAATAATATTATCATGGCAAGGCGTTTAGAAAAAGCGGGATGTCATGTTATTTATGGCTTAAGAGGGCTTAAGACACATTCCAAAATTACTATGGTGGTCCGTAAAGAAGGAGATGTGCTACGCCGATATATGCATTTTGCTACAGGGAATTATAATGGGAAGACTGCTAAATATTATACAGACTGCGGTTTACTGACTTGTCGTGAGTCCTATGCGGATGATAGTTCCTTATTCTTTAATACTATCTCAGGTTATGCAGAATCGCAGCAATGGCAACACCTCATTGTGGCACCATTGACATTACGGTCCTCCTTAATGGAATTAATTGAGGGAGAAATACGTGCTGTAGCACATGGTAAAGAAGGGTATATTGTAGCAAAGATGAACTCTTTACTAGATAAAGAAATCATTGCCAAGCTATATGAGGCATCCTGTAAGGGGGTCAAGATTGATCTCATCGTTCGTGGTATATGTACCCTTAGACCGGGGATTGAGGGGGTTAGTGACAATATTACGGTGCGATCCATTGTGGGACGATTCTTAGAG
The DNA here is from genome assembly GCA_963522415.1 of uncultured Veillonella sp. Taxonomy (GTDB): domain Bacteria; phylum Bacillota; class Negativicutes; order Veillonellales; family Veillonellaceae; genus F0422. The sequence goes on from CAUQZV010000014.1 coordinate 18,318, forward strand.
CATCATCGTATTTTATACTTTAAAAATCACAGTGAAAGCCCTTACTATATTTCTAGTGCGGATTGGATGCCACGGAACTTAAATGATCGAGTGGAGTTAATGGTTCCTGTAGAAGATATAGCTTTACAGAAAGAATTACAACACATTTTAGAAGTTTACTTAGCGGACAATCAAAAAGCCCATGTCATGCGTGCGGATGGGTCTTATCGTAAGGTCATTGCTAAAGAAGATAAGGTGTGCGCCCAACTTTCATTTATGGACCCTAAGGATATAGATACTGTTGAAAGTATCGCTGAATTAGGACCCTGGGACCCTATACTAGAACTTGAGACTACTGATGATGCTAAGTAAATATATATCTTCTATGGCAAGAGTCTAGTGGGTAATACATATAGGTGATACAAAGTTTTGGACATATTACAATGTAAAAACGTATCTACATGATTGAACTTGTATGCCTAAATCTATCTTTATTGTTATAAAAACAATATATAACGCATGAAATTAGCTACAAAACACACAATTCGTGTAATTTATAGCTAATTTGGTTTAAAGTGATGTGGACAAGCTATGAGTTTAAGGTATGAGGTATTACTATAATGCGTATCATATCAATTTTGCATTATCAATAAAAAAGTATTGTTTTGAAAATATAGTAGACTTCTTTAGAGTTGGATTGTATACCATATGACCCCTGTGGATATAGTTATACACAAGGTTTAGGCTGTGCATAAGTTTGGAGCATGTTATACATGCAAACTATGGATAATTAAAAAATTATCATAATGAGAATTCTTGAGCATAATATATAAAAGTATAAATCAAAATAAAGTGTCTTTATAGAGTGGACTCAAAATAGTTTTTTATAAAAAATATAAAACTGTAAACAACTAAATAATGGCTCTACAAAGCGATTTAGGAGCATATGTTTGACCTTATCTATCCGTCTGTGGTAGAATACCACTCATGGAGGTACTAGATGACAAACCGATTACTACAGCAAAAGCAAAAAGCAGTGCTTATGCTCACACTGTTACTAATAGTCTTTGTTACAGTCTCAGGCTTTATGTGGAATCATGGATTCCAAACTAAACAATTAGAAACACATCAAGTAGAAGTACCGGTAGCGGTACAATACGAACGAGTGGATACCTTACCCAAAGGAATGGAAGAAGTGTTACAGGAAGGCACACCAGGACTTGATGAGGTGCAGGAAGAAGTCCACTATAATCATGGTGAAATAGTAGATACGAAAGAGCTACAGCGTACAACGATTACACCAATGAAACCTAAAATTATTCGAGCAGGTACACGAGATATAGGCGTATCACGTTCTTATAATCGCGTGAAAGAAGTCATCAGCATGGAAGCGACTGCCTATCTACCAACAGATGGTGGTGGAGATGGTATTACGGCAACGGGCATACGTGCACGTCATGGTGTAGTGGCTGTGGATCCTAATGTGATTCCATTAGGAACACGAGTATACATACCTGGATATGGTGAGGCAATCGCAGCTGATACAGGTGGAGATATTATTGGAAATCGTATTGATGTAGTGTTAGAAGATTATGGATCTGCCATGCAATTTGGACGAAGAACGGTAGACGTATATATCCTCTCTTCTTAGTCTATGTATCTATGGCGTTTTGTTTTTAACTTTATATTGATAGAAGAGCACGGCACATTCCTTCACAAACGGCACTACGTAATGTTTGTTCAGGAACATGCCGTGCTCTTCTGCATGTTTAGACTTTAAAAGTAAAACGCCATAGACTACTACGTCTAATTGCATTCGTCTCGGAGGGGGCAGAGTTATTTGGCAATTTTGGGCTATGTGTGGTTTGGTAGGTTCTTCGGAGGTATATTGCGGTCTTTTTCATGTGGATTTATAAAGATACAGTGTTACAAGACTATCCAGTTATAACTATGTGTCTTAGATGTATGTATAGTTAATGACTGCGTTGCCAGTTTTGATAGAGTATGCTATAGGTTTCGATATATGGTATAATAATAAAATATTATATTGTGGAGGAACTTATGTTAAAACAGGTCTTGGTGGTTGAGGGAAAATCAGATATTCAACGGGTGCAACAAGCCTTAGAGGTGGAGTGTATTGCTACGGAAGGGTTTAATTTGCGTAAGCCTGTGCTCAGTCGGATCAAGGATGCCTATGAAAAGAGGGGGATCATTATTCTGACGGATCCAGATTATGCAGGTGAACGGATTCGTCGTTTTTTGACGAAGCGATTCCCTTTGGCTCAGCATGCCTTTGTGCCACGAGAAGAAGCCTATGCCAATGATGATATTGGGATTGAGCAGGCAAGTCCTGAATCTATCCGTAAGGCCTTAGAAGTGCTTCACATAGAATCTATGGAATCTTCAGAGTTGTTTACGATGCAAGATTTAGTACAACATGATTTGAGTGGAGGCTCTAGCAGTGCTGCTATGAGGGCTCGTGTTGGTGCTAAGCTGGGTATAGGATATGGAAATGGGAAGCAGTTTTTGTATCGATTAAATCATTACGGTATCAGCCGTGAAGCATTTTTTGAGGCACTTTCAGAAGAAGAAATACAGTAGGAGAATACATGATAGAATCAGTCATTGCAAGTCCAGAGGTTGTACATTATATATGTAAACGTTTTGGCATTCAAATGAGTAAAAAATTAGGGCAAAATTTTTTGATTAAGCGCACTGTGGTGGATAAGATTGTGCAGGCTGCGGAGTTAGAAGTAGGCGATGCAGTGTTAGAGGTAGGTCCTGGCATTGGTACTTTAACGCAAGGTTTGGCACAAAGTGGGGCTAACGTTACCTCTGTAGAGCTAGATAGACGTTTGTTAGAGGTGTTAGACACGACCCTAGAGGCATACGATAATGTACGTATCATTCATGGGGATGTTTTAAAAGTCAATATCCCAGAATTAATGGATCATAAACCGTTCAAGGTAGTAGCGAATTTACCATACTATATTACGACACCAATTATTATGTCTTTGTTGGAATCTAAATTACCTATTGAACGATTAGTGGTGATGGTGCAAAAAGAAGTGGCAGAGCGTATGATTGCTAAGCCAGGTACAAAAATGTATGGCGCTTTATCGGTGGCGGTGCAATATTATGCAGACCCATATATTGTCATGGATGTACCACCTAAGGCGTTTTTACCGGCTCCTGAGGTGACTAGTGCCGTGATTTGTTGTCCATTACGTAGTGAACCACCTGTGAAAGTTCATAGTGAAGCGTATTTCTTCCGTGCTGTGAAAGCAGGCTTTGCACAACGCCGTAAGACGTTCAGCAACACAATGAAGACTACTGGACTAAGTAAAGAAGCCATCGAAGCTATTTTGGTAAAAGCGAACATTGATGGGTCACGTCGTGGAGAGACATTTACATTAGAAGAATTTGCGTGTATCGGTAATGCTTGGTATGAGCTAGATCAAGAAAGATAATATATGTAAAAAAGGACTATACCCAATAGATTGGTATAGTCCTTTTTGTGTACTAGGTTATACTAAAGGCGTAAACTTGTATGGTTAGCTCCATAGCACGTCGTAGCGTGTGATAGATATAACTTTTTTGTAAAGCATTGTGACAAACAGACATGAGTGTATCATCATCGGTGTCAGCATATACATAATACGTAATATGACATGTTTTGATGGAAGTATGGAGTTATAGAACAAAAATATATAAATTAAAAAGACAGTCCTTGCAAGCAAAGACTGTCTTTTGAGCAATCATTAAATTAATTTTGCCATAAATGTGATTAGGAATGCGTTAGTAAAGTCGATGAGGAAGGCACCTACTAAGGATACGACTAACCACGCTTTTGGAGATGGGCCGTATTTAGAAGCTAAGGACAACATGTTTACTAAGGCATTTGGTGTAGCACCTAGGCCGAAACCGATAGCACCAGAACCTAACATAACAGAATCGTAGTTGCGTTTGAATAGCCAGTAGATTAAGTATGCAAATATAGTAATCAACACCATTTGCGCAGCTAAGATTGCCATGAGAGGCAATGCTAAATCAACTAATTGTGCTAACTTTAGACTATTGATAGCCATCGTAACGAAGATACTCAAAGATACATTGGAAACAGCATCTAAGGCAGCACTGTTAATTGTAATATGACCAGTGAAATCAGCATAGTTACGGATACATGCTCCAACAATCATAGCGCCGATGTATGCAGGTAATGGACCTAGTAGGGAGGATAGTAAAGCACTTACTAAGGTGCCAAGCCCTAAGGAAATGCCTACGAAAGCAATGACATGCATTAAAGAATGTAAGTCGAATAATTTACTTTCAGAGTCATTTTCGTTAATATCAATGCCGTCAGCTTCTAATAACTCAGGATGATCTACAGGAGTAGGGACACTGTGCATTTTAATAATGCGATCACCTACAGGCGCACCTAATAAGGTACCGGCTACCATACCGAATGTAGCAGCAGCAATGGCAGCAGAAGCTACGCCCGGTACACCAGTTAGTTCTTCAAAATGAGGACCGAATGCGCCTGCGGTACCGAGACCACCCATCATGGAAACAGAACCAGCCATTATGCCGAAAATTGGCTCAATCCCCATCGCTTTAGCAATCATGATGCCAGCTCCATTTTGCACGACAATCCAGATAGTACATACTATCCAGAAGAAAATGATGGCAACGCCTCCTTTTTTAAGTACGTTTAGACTTGCCATAAGACCGATAGTGGTAAAGAAAGCTAACATTAAGAATGATTGCAGAGCACCATCGAAGGTAATGTTTACGATTTTATAATAAGATAAGAATGCACATAAGAATGCAAATGGTAGACCACCTACGGCTGGTGCGGGCATGCTCACACGTTGTAAAAATGGAGAATGTTTTTTAATAAATTCCCCTAAATATAATGTAACAATAGCTAATGCCACCGTTTGAATCATAGACAGTTTTAATGTCCAGATTCCATTGACTAGACTCAAGTCGATAAGACCTTTCATAGTACAACCCCCTTTGGAACAAGATGCATATTTAGATAAAACTTATGTCATTATCATAGCATGAAAAATAAAATATAGTTATATTGAATTTTCGAGAGACTTTGCTTATTATGCTATATTTTCATAGCTTTTACTTTATGACACCTCCTATAAATTTTAAGCAATTAAATAAAAAATTCTATAGAATGTTGAAAATTAGGGAAGAGATAGAGCATCTTTTATAGTGCATGATGTATACATATATTATCTATATTGCGTAATAGTTATAATATTAATGTAAAATTGGTATAATAAAGATAATATTGGATGAATGTCATAGATTAGGGTGAAATTTTATGAAAAAAGACTGATTAATTTACTTATCTATGGTACTATAAGAAGGTATAGATGTGGAGAGCTGTAAAACTCTGTATAACTAATAGGTAAAGTTACAAATCGTGAGGTAAATGTGAAACGAATTATTATAGGAATAATAGGGCTTATCATAGTCATTGGCTTGTATTTTGGAATACAGTATCAACGATCCTGGGATTATAAGGCTGTAGGTGTACCTGTATTGAACTATCATCGTATTGATACAGGGATTCGTCATTCCTTAGTGGTGCCACCAGAAGAGTTTAGAAAACAGATGCAATATCTCCATGATGAGGGGTATCACACTATTACCATGGATGAGTTGTACGATTATGTGACAAGGGGAACGGAATTGCCGGATAAGCCAGTGCTAATTACATTTGATGACGGTTATATTGATAACTATAAACATGCTATGCCAATTCTGAAAGAATATAATATGAAAGCTACCTTGTTTATGATTACTAGTTCCATTGGAGAAAATCGATTTGTCAATGTAGAGCAACTGAAAGAAATGCAGGCGAATGGCATCGATATCCAAAGTCATACAGTGAATCATAAAGATTTACGCAATATGTCTTTAGATCAAGCACGGGATGAACTCATTAGCTCGAAAGCAGTCTTAGAAGATCGCATAAAACATCCTGTTCGGTACATTGCATATCCAGGTGGATTTGCTAACAAGGATGTAGATAAAATTTCTGAGGAAAGTGGCTATCGTATGGCCTTTACCGTGCAAGCAGGGAATGTAGAACCAGGACAAGATCTATTTAACTTGCCACGACAAGCGGTATTCTTTAATGATACACCATTCGAAAACTTCTGGGTTCGGTTACATTATCCATGGGAAAATGCCTTTATGTGGCGTATCCATGATAAATTACTAGAGTGGAACCTAAAAGGATTAGCAGATATGGAGCCGTTATTTTAGGAAATTTTCTGATACAAAAATATCAGCAAATTGGCAATACGAAATATAAATACCATATATTAGAGCATATTAAAACCGCCTAGAGGATACAAAATAGTATCGCCTAGGCGGTTTTTTTATTGTATAGATAGGGAATCTAATAGGAATAGCTCCCATAGACATAAGATCTCATTTGTATATGTGTTTATGCTTCCAGTTTTGGTGCATGTAAGAATGTCACATCAGGATTTCGCTCTACGACCCAACCCATTTGCCATTCATTGGAGATAAGAACGACGAGACGACCACGATTATCTTTTACGATCATGGCATTGTCCATACCTTTTAAGCTGTTTACATCTACTTCACCATCGATCCAACGGGCTACGCCATATGGTAAGGAGTTGTTCACAAGATCAACGCCGTATTCGTGTTTCAAGCGATATTGTAATACTTCAAATTGAAGCATACCTACAGCGCCGACCACGAAAGAATCCATGGAGTAGAGTGGTTCAAAGATTTGGACAGCACCTTCTTGAGCTAGTTGCGTCATACCTTTTAAGAATTGCTTCCGCTTCATAGAATCTTTTGGCGTAACACGAGCGAAAAACTCTGGAGGGAACACTGGGAAATCGCTAAACGTTACTTTGTGGTTGGATGCACATAAGCTATCACCTACGCCCATAGTACCTGCATCGAAGACACCGATGATATCCCCTGGATAGGCTTCATCAATAATGGTACGCTCTGTAGCTAGGAATTGCTGTGGTTGCGACAAACGCAATGTTTTACCAGATTGTTGGTGAAGTACGTTCATGCCTTTTTCAAACTTACCAGAGCAAATACGCATGAATACAATACGGTCATGATGGTTTGGATTCATGTTGGCTTGGATTTTAAATACGAAGGCAGAGAAGTCCTCAGATGTTGGTTCTACCGTTTCTTCGCGGGCTACACGAGGAGCTGGCATAGGCGCTAGTTCCAAGAATTTTTCAAGGAACGGTTTGACCCCAAAGTTTGTCATGGCAGAGCCAAAGAACATAGGCGTTAATTCGCCAGCTTTTACTTTTTCTAGGTCGAACGCATCACCAGCCACATCGAGAAGTTCAATGTCATCGATTAAGGATTGATGCACCTCTTCTCCTAATAGCTCACGGAATGCTGGATCATGTACATCGCCCTTAGTAGATGCTAATTTCTTTTGACCGTGGGACTCGTCTTTTTCAAATAATTCTACGGTGTTTGTTTCTCGGTCGTATACACCTTGGTATTCGCCGTTGATGCCAACAGGCCAGTTCATAGGAACTGCACGAATGCCGAGAGAGTTTTCGATTTCTTCCATCAAATCAAATGGATTGCGGCCGAAGTGGTCAATTTTGTTGACGAATGTAAAAATAGGAATACCACGTTCTTTACAAACGGCGAATAATTTTTTCGTTTGTGCTTCCACACCTTTTGCCACGTCGATCAACATGACAGCACTATCAGCTGCCATTAAGGTACGGTATGTATCTTCAGAGAAGTCCTGGTGACCAGGGGTATCTAGGATGTTCACACGATGACCATCGTAATCAAATTGTAATACGGAGCTGGTAACAGAGATACCACGTTGCTTTTCAATTTCCATCCAGTCAGACACGGCATATTTTTGCGTTTTTCTAGACTTAACAGAACCTGCCAAATGGATAGCACCACCGTATAGCAATAGTTTTTCCGTCAATGTTGTTTTACCCGCATCTGGGTGAGAAATGATGGCGAACGTTCGGCGCCGAGTTACTTCTTCTAAAAATGTCATAATTCACCTCTATTAATCCATATGTATGGTATATACTTTCATATCCTTAAAATTATATACTATTTGAGCCCTTCCTGTATAGGATTGGATGGTGAAAGTTGGAAAACGGCGTGTATGATTACGAAGAAGATATGTCATAGTTTTGTAAAATTCTGTGCAAAAGTAACACTAATAGGAAATTTTAGAGGATTATGAAAGATATCTAGAGAAGTATCTTTGTAGAATGTATGGTATATTGAAAAGGTAAAAGGGTGTTCGTAGCATATCTAGCGTGGTCTTACTGAGATAGTTATTGTATATTAAAAAAGTAAATTTAAGTATCATACCTATGTAATATCAGTTGAAAATGTACAGAAATAGATTGTTTTACAGAACAATGAAAAATAGGTGCCTGTTTAATTTTTGTGTGCAATCGTAGTATAATAAAAACCAGTGTAAAGGATAGCTATAATAAAAGTCGAAAGTAATTATATAGTAATACATAGTAGTAGTTAGGAAGAGGGGGCATATGCGTTTATTTATTGCGGAAAAGCCTAGTGTAGGGCGAGAATTAAGCCAAGTGTTACCGAACCCACAGAGTGCTAAGCGACATGATGGGTATATCGTACAAGGTGACGATGTGATTACTTGGGCCTTTGGTCATATGCTAGAACAAGTAGAACCAGGTGATTATGATGAGAAATATAAATTTTGGAGATTTGAATCTTTGCCAATTTTGCCCACCTCTTGGAAATTAAAAGTTAAATCATCGAGTGCTAAGCAGTTTAAGGTCATTAGTGATTTAATCAAAAAAGCGACGACCATTGTCAATGCAGGTGACCCGGATAGAGAGGGGCAATTGTTGATAGATGAAATGCTAGATTATTTGGGTAACACCAAGCCAGTCGAGCGTATCCTACTCAATGCGTTGGATGAGAAATCTATGCGTTACGCTTTGGAACATATGCAGGATAATAAGAAATACCAACCTCTAAAAGATTCTGCCTTAGCACGGTCCCGTGCGGATTGGTTGATGGGAATGAATTTATCTCGTGCCTATACGTTAGAGCAACAGCATTTAGGAAACAAAGTGACCTTTCCGATTGGTCGTGTGAAAACGCCAACTTTGGCATTGGTAGTACGGAGAGAACGAGAGCTACAAAACTTTGTGCCTGTAGAATATTACGTGTTGCAGGTACAATATGGACATGAAAAGGGAGTCTTTTGGGCCACTTGGAAGCCGAAAGATACGCAACAAGGATTGGATCCTGATGGGCATATGCTAGATCAGACGATTCTTAATGACTTGCGTGACCGTTTGATGCAATCACCAGAAGGTATAGTTTCTTTAGTGGAAAAGAAAAAGAAAAAGGAAGGACAACGGCTGCCTTTTTCCTTATCATCACTACAAATTGTAGCGGGTAAGCTATATAACTATACGCCACAGGAAGTATTGGATATCGCACAGAAACTATATGAGAAGAAATATACATCGTATCCCCGTTCAGACTGTGAATATTTACCGGTGAACCAACTTTCAGATGGGAAAGCAATCCTGTCGAACTTAGTCAATATGGGTCATAAGGAATTAGCTGCATGGGCAAAGGATAGTAATCCAACCATTAAAAGCAGGGCCTGGAATGACAGTAAGGTGACAGCCCATCATGCCATTATTCCAACTACTGTACGGTGTCCATTACATACCTTATCAAAAGGGGAGCAAAATATTTACTTCCTCATTGCGCAAGCATATATTGCACAATTTTACCCAGAGCATGTATATGAGCATACTCGCATCGAAGTGACGCACCAAGAGGAACTGTTTACCACAACGGGACGTGTCGTTATCGATTTGGGATGGAAAGCATTATATAAAAAGGTCAAATCCACGGAAGAATCAGAAGAAAATCAAGAGGATGAAGAAAAGTCCTTGCCGCCTGTACGTAAAGGGAATACTGTAACGGCGAAGGATAGCAAGGTGGATCAACGAAAAACCAAACCACCAAGCCGTTTTACTTCTGCCACCTTGGTGCAGGCAATGAAGGAAATTCACAAATATGTAAAAGATGAAGAGTTAAAAAAACAATTAAAAGATGTGTCGGGTATCGGCACAGAGGCGACACGGGCTACGATTATTGAAGATTTAATCCATAATAAAAAGAATCCGTTCCTCAAAGAAGAGGGAAAAAAGAAAACTTTAATTCCTACAGAGTCTGCCTATGCCTTGGTAGATGCGTTGCCAGACTCCTTGTTGTACCCGGATGCGACGGCACAGTGGGAAGAGCGCTTAGCAAAAATGAGCGAAGGGACTGAACGGATTGATGTGTTTTTAGAAGACCAAACAAAATTCGTTGTACAACTTATCGAGGATGTAAAACAACGGGTGGGGAATACACCTAAGGTAGCCATGTCTAAGTTAGAGTCAGGTGGAAAAGGAAGCGGTTCCAAACGAACTCCTTCTACTGCAAAACCAACGGGGCGTGCTTGTCCTAAGTGCAAAACAGGGGAATTGCTCCTACGGAAAGGAAAGTTTGGGGAGTTTTATGGATGTTCTGGCTTCCCAACATGCAAATATACGGAAAATGTATCATCTTCTAAGGAAACTGTGTCAGGAGCAAGTGACTCAAGAGTTACCAAGGGACATACGTCATCAATGTCAAAAGTGGTGATGCCACAAAGACCGAGGGAAGAGATAATCCCTCCGATACCATTGTCAGATGGAAAGGTATTAGATGATACGCATAAGGAATATACATGTCCGCGATGTAAAAAGGGATACCTCATACAATATGAATCACAACCTGAACCAGTTTGGAAATGTAGCGAAGGTCAAGCTTGCCGCACAAGTTGTGCTGATGTAGAGGGGAAACCAGCTATCTATGCGAATCGAAAGTAACTACATGTATTCGACATAGTGGGTATATCAATACAAGGGATGCCTTTTTGCTGAGTAGAATAGAAAAATAGAGGAAAGTTGATGCTTTTGGTTCAACTTTCCTCTATTTTATATGTAAACTGTTTTGTTGCTGTCCCTTGTATTGGGGATGTTTAGTGATAGCCTTTTTTGTAATATGTTGTTACGCGACGAATACATCTCTTAGAAGAGCCGTCTGCCGATACAAGAAACTTATCGTTTGCCTCGACTACGACCACCAGTGCCACTAGATTTTGCACGGCGTACTCGTGTGTTAGCCCCTTTGTGACCACGCGCTTTGTGAGCTTTTGCTTTTGTTGCTTGATAGGTACTTTTAATTTTAGGTTTCTTGCTAGCAGTTTCCTTTTTAGGTGCTAAACCAGACCCTTTTGTTTTGACTTGACCATCCTTTGTATATTTCGTTAATGTAGCTTGGATGGATCGTTCAATGCGGCGCACCCAAATTTCTTCAGCTGGCGTAGCAAAGGTTACGGCAACACCAGTGGAGCCAGCACGACCAGTACGGCCGATACGATGGATGTAGTAATCCATGTCGTGAGGTACATCAAAGTTGTATACGTGGCTAACGCCTTCAATATCGATACCACGAGCGGCAATGTCTGTAGCTACTAAAATAGGGGGATTGCCTTTAGCAAATTCTTTCAAGACTTGCGTACGACGGCCCTGGGTCATATCTCCATGAATTTCACCAAGCTCGACACCTTTACGGGCTAAATCGTAAGCGAGTTTGATAGCGCCCTCTTTGGTGTTACAGAATACGATGGCTAGGTATGGATTGTCTGCTTCTAACATTGCTACAAGACGGTTTACTTTGTCTTGCTCTTCCATCATGTATACTTTTTGTTCAATTGTATCGAGGGTAATATTTTCCCCTTGGACAGTGACGGACGTCGGTTTTTGCATATAGGCTTTTGCCAAATTGCGAATCTTGTCAGGGATGGTGGCAGAGAACATTAATAGTTGACGTTTACCGTCAGTGCCACTAATAAGCTTTTCTATATCTGGTAAGAATCCCATATGAAGCATTTGGTCCGCTTCGTCCAACACAACACGGCGGATGGAGTTCAAGTGTAACGTACCACGATTGACGTGATCTAGCAAACGACCAGGTGTACCGATGATGACATGAGGACGGCGACCTAGCTTTTGCAATTGTCCTTCGATCGTTCTACCCCCAATTAATGGTAATACGTCGACTCCTAAGGTAGCACCTAAGTGACGAGCCTCCTCTGCAATTTGTTGGATGAGTTCACGAGTAGGGGCGATAATGAGGGCTTGCTCCTGTTGTACATCTATGTGGATGCGTTGCAATAGAGGTAATAGAAATGCTAATGTCTTGCCCGTTCCCGTTTGTGCTTTGGCGATGACATCCTGTTCTTTGAAGATGAGGGGAATCGATTTTTCTTGAATCGGCGTTGGTTCTTTCACGCCCACCTTTTGTAATGCTTGTATCAGTTCAGGCACGATGCCTAAGGATTGAAATGATTTCATACTGTATCTCCGTTTCTAAATGACTTAATAGTATTATTATATCATACTTCTAGCTAGGTAGACCTGTGAAAGTTCTTTCACATAGGAAAGGAGCAATAGGAAATAGATGGTCTAGTTATAAATAAAGAGGATCTGACAAGAGGGCAAGGCACAGAATAAGTTGCATAATTAAGATGTAAACAGTAGATAATGAGAAACATGTTGCTCTTATATCATTGTTAATTAAGAAGTAATATTGATAATGATAAAATGACATAGTTAATATGACTGTTGTAAATAGCTGTATCGTGTATATACTACTTGATAAAAATAGATTTATAATTTCACAAAACGATAAAAATAAAACGAGATTAATTATTGATAATATTTTATAATGTGCTATAATATAAATATTACTCATATAATTATATATGATAGGTTTGGTTGTTATATTTTGTATGTAGGAGGTGTACTATGGTTAAGAAATTATCCGAGATGAAGCCCGGTGAAGTTGGTACTGTTGTAGCTATCAATGGATCTGGCAACATTAAGCATCGCTTGGTGGACATGGGTGTTGTACCAGGAACGGCTGTGCGTGTTATGAAGTATGCGCCATTAGCAGACCCAGTGGAAATCAAAGTGAAAAACTTCGAATTATCACTACGCGTAAGTGAAGCACAAATGATCGAAATTGAAGTCCAATAAGGAGAATTGCTAAGATGGCAGACAACACACATACCAAGATTCAGGTTGCTTTAGCGGGTAACCCTAACTGTGGTAAAACAAGTATTTTTAACAATATGACGGGATCCCGTCAACACGTAGGTAACTACGCCGGTGTTACAGTAGAGAAAAAAGTTGGGGAAACGAAAATCGATGGTCATGACATTGAAATCATCGACTTACCAGGTACATACTCCTTAACAGCACGTTCTCTCGATGAATTGGCAGCACGTAACGTTATCATCAATGAAAACCCAGAATTGATTGCCAATGTAGTGGATGCGTCCAATCTAGAACGTAACCTGTACTTAACAGCACAATTAATTGAACTAGAACAACCATTGCTACTTGTTTTGAACATGGTAGACGTGGCAAAAGAAATGGGTTTAAAGTTCAATAATAAAAAATTAGAAGAATTAACAGGTTCCACAGTAGTAGAAACTATCGGCCGTGTTAATAAAGGTACAGAAGGTGCGCTACGTGGCATTGTGAAAGTATCTAAAGAACGCAAAATTCCTAATGTTCGCGTTAACTATGGCGACGTATTGGAGCCAGCTATCGCAGAATTAGAGGCAGAAGTAGCAAAACTTGACACTGGTCGTTATCCACATCGTTGGGTAGCTATCAAGTTATTAGAACAAGATACAGATATCTTAGAAAAAGTACAAGAATTAGACAAATCTGGTGTGGTGCTTAGCAAAGCAGAAGCATTGCGCACAGAATTGAACAAATCTGTTGATATGGATATCGTGTTCCAAGAATACCGTCATCGTTTTGCAGTAGACGTATTCAACGGCGTGCTAGAAGTAGTGCCTGAACATGAAGATACAAAATCCGACAACATCGATAAAATCTTAACGAATCGTTGGTTGGGGATTCCTATCTTCTTATGCATCATGTGGGTTATGTTCTACTTAGTTATCAACATAGCAGAATATCCTAAAGGATGGTTGGAAAGTGCTTTCAAATTATTAACAGATTTCATCGGAGCTAATCTTGAAGATGGCTTGTTAAAATCCTTGCTGAATGATGGTATCATCGGTGGTGTAGGGGCTGTTATTAGCTTTATCCCTCACATCGTTCTATTATTCGTTTCTATTTCCTTCTTAGAAGATACTGGTTACATGGCTCGTGCGGCATTCGTTATCGACCGTGTGATGCGTGGGGTAGGTTTACATGGTAAATCTTTCATCCCTATGCTATTGGGCTTTGGTTGTAACGTACCATCCATCATGGGTGCTCGTATCCTTGACAACCCAAGAGACCGTATGATTACGATCTTAGTATCTCCATTTATGAGTTGTAGTGCTCGTTTACCAGTATATACATTACTAGCATCAGCATTCTTCCCACCAGAAGATGCACCAACGATCTTGTTAGGTATCTATACATTGGGTATCGTCGTAGCTGTTGTAACTGCAAAAGTACTTCGTACCTATGTATTTAAAGGTGAAGCAGAACCATTCGTAATGGAAATGCCTCCATACCATATGCCAACACTTCGTTCCGTAGGCATTCATATGTGGGAACGTTCCGTGATGTACCTTAAAAAAGCAGGTACATTCATCTTGGCAGCATCCATCTTGATTTGGTTCTTAACATCCTTCCCACAAGATGTAGAATACTCTCAAGATTATGATGCAGCAAAAGCAGAAGTAACTGCTATGCATGAGCAAACAGCTGCCACAATTCTAGATGAAGCGCAATTAGCAAATGATGAAGACAAAGATAAAGTCGCTGCTATTTATGATCAAATGCTTGCTTTAGACGAAGAGCATAAAGATGACCCGCCAGCTGAAGAGGAAGAAGTTACTGTAGAAGAAGTAACTCAAGATGGTGCAGAAACAATTGAAGAAGAAACTATAGAAGAACCTGCATACTTTGAAGAGTTAAAAGCTGACGAATTATATCCAGTGGCTTGGACTTTATATGTAAACCATAAAGTTGAAGAAGGTGAAATCAAAGAATTAGATCTTCAACAAGGTAAAGAAAAAATTGAACAATCCTATGCAGCTGAATTAGGACGTTTTATTCAACCTATAATGGAACCACTTGGATTTAACTGGCGTGTGAACATTGCCGTAATAGCCGCAGTAGCAGCGAAAGAAGTAATGGTAAGTACATTAGGTACTATTTACGCGATCGAAGCAAGTGATGCAGATTCTAAATCCTTGGAAGAATTCTTGTCTACTGATCCAGACTTCACACCAGCCATCGGTTTAGGCTTGATGGTATTCGCCTTGCTATATTTACCATGCTTGGCGACTATGGCGGTATTAAAACGTGAAACTGACTCCTGGAAATGGTTCGGTGCCGTATTTGCTTACACTAGTATCCTAGCTTGGGTAGGTGCATACTTAGCAGTTCATATTGGTCGAGCCTTAGGCTTAGGTTAATCAATATTGATAGTAAACAAACAATATAATTGAGATTGAGAAAAATTTTATTTCAAAAAATCATTGATATTATGCAGTTTGTTGCATTCGCAAAATAATTTTTAAAAAGTACTTGAAAATGAGAAGGAGATAGTGTATACTATGGATAGTGTTATTGTATACGCAATTGGTTTACTAGCTGTTCTCTATGTTGCATACCGAGTATATAAAAGTGCAACAAGCGCAGGCGGTTGTGGTGGCGGATGCGGTGGAGGATGTGGTTCCTCTTCTGAATCTGAATCCGAATCAGGATGCGGTTGTGGCTGTGGTGGTCACGAAGAACAAGCTGAAAAGTAACTAATTCGATACCATAAGTTTGGTAAGAGGGGACTCGGTAACACGGGACCCTCTTATCTTTACAATTTTTAATTTTAATATATTTTCATGTATTAATGTGACAGAGCTCACAGAAAGGAACTAACAATGTTCAACGTAAAAAAAGAAACTTTAAGAGATGCTAATGTATTCGCAGCTGGTTTAGCTTTAGGCACAGTAGGTGTAAAAGTATTAACTTCCAAAGATGCTCGCAAAGTATATGCTAACGTAGTAGCAGCAGGTCTTCGTGCAAAAGACAGCATCTTAAAAACTACTGAAAAATTACAAGCTTCCACTGGTAGCATCTTGGCTGAAGCACAAGAAATCAACGAAACTCGTGACGAAGAAGTGTTAACAGAAGGAAAATAATCCATGATGCAATTTAAAATGTTGCAACGCTTGTCCCGTCGTCTTCATGTACGCATTGAGGGACGTAAGTTTAATGACGCACAGGCTCAATATATCGAAGATACATTGATGGCCTGTGAAGCCATTACCAAAGCGAACTTCTATACGCGTTCTGGTGATATCATCATCCAACATACTGGTGATGAAAGTGCTGTGAAAGCTGCTTTATTCGGATTACAAGATTTGGATTTAGCCAATGCACCAGCATTGCATGAACTTTCACCTCGCCTTGTCAACAAGCGTTACAAAGAAGAAATGATCGATAAAACATTGCTTTATATCGGTAAAAAAATTGTGTTACCAGCACCTATTGCAGCAGCATGGTCTTGGTTCGATGGTATCAAGTTCATCGGTACAGCGATCAAAACATTGTGGAAACGCAAATTGACTGTAGAAGTATTAGATGGCGTAGCTATTGGTGCCGCATTATTGCAAAAAGATTATTCTACAGCTGGCGCTGTGATGTACTTATTAGGCATCGGCGAAATCTTGGAAGAGTGGACATTACGTAAATCCGTGCTTAACCTTGCTGAAAGCATGTCCTTGAACGTAGACAAAGTTTGGGTTCTCGTAGACGGCGTAGAAGTAAGCAAACCAATTGGTGAAGTACAGGTTGGCGACATCGTAGTAGTTCGCCAAGGCGAAGTAGTGCCATTGGATGGACAAGTTGTGGACGGCGTAGTTCTTGTAAATGAAAGCTCCATGACAGGGGAACCTGAACCAGTTCGTCGTGATGCAGGTACTTCGGTGTATGCAGGTACTGTGGTAGAAGAAGGTCAATGTTCCTTTGAAGTACGCACTACATGTAAACATACTCGTTTCGAACAAATCGTAAACTTGATCGAAGAATCTGAACAAATGAAATCTGGTATGGAACAAAAAGCATACCGCATGGCAGATAAATTAGTACCGGTGAGTTTCTTAGGTGCATTTGCTACCTTTGCTTTAACTCGCAATTTGATGAAAGCCTTATCTTTCGTTATGGTAGATTTCTCCTGCGCATTGAAATTGTCCATTCCGTTGGCAGTATTATCCGCTATGCAAGAAGCGTCCAACCGTGGCATCACTGTAAAAGGTGGTAAATTCTTGGAACGCATTGCAGAAGCAGATATGATTGTTTTCGATAAAACAGGTACTTTAACAAAAGCAGAACCAGTATTCCAAGAAATCATTCCATTTGGCGGTAATGATGCAGATGAAATGTTGACATTAGCAGCTTGCTTGGAAGAGCATTTCCCTCATTCCATGGCGAAGGCAGTAGTGACAGCGGCGCAAGATCATCATTTACCACATAAAGAAATGCACTCCAAAGTAGAATATGTTGTGGCACATGGCATTGCATCCAAAGTGGGTAACCGCAAAGTGCGTATCGGTAGCCATCACTTCATTTTTGAAGATGAAAAAACAACAATTCCAGCTGGAGAAGAAGCTAAATTTGAAAGCCTTCCAGAAGGTTGCTCCTATCTATATTTAGCGATTTCTAACGTCCTATCTGCGGTTATTTGTATTAAAGACCCAGTGCGTGAAGAAGCGAAAACTGTGATCCGCGAACTTCATGAGTTAGGTGTGAAGAAAATCGTTATGATGACTGGCGATAGCCGTAAAAATGCAGAACGCGTAGCAGCGGAAATTGGTATTGACGAAGTTCATGCAGAAGTTATGCCAACTGACAAAGCTGATTACGTACGTAAAGCAAAAGAAGAAGGCTACACAGTGATGATGGTAGGGGACGGTATCAACGACTCCTTGGCATTATCTGAAGCGCATGTAGGCATTGGTATGAATGAAGGTGCACCAATTGCACAAAAAATTGCCAATGTCACAGTGTCCAGTGATAACTTAACTGCTATTGTTGACTTACGTCGTATCTCCATGAAATTAATGGATCGTATTAAAATTAACTATAACTCCATCGTAGGCGTGAATGGTGGCCTTGTAGGGTTGGGTGTATTAGGTGTAATGCCTCCAAGCTCCACTGCATGGATTCACAACTTGTTCACACTAGGTGTGGGTATGTATAGCATGACTCCATTATTGGAAAAACCTAAAACAACAAACGATGACTGCATCGAAGTAGAAGCAGTTGTAGCATAACATATTTATAAAGGCTCTCGTCTTTGACGAGAGCCTAAAATATGGTATACTATAGTTGTAATAACAAGAAGAACCCGATGTGTGTTTGGCGTTAGGTTCATCTTAGAATCAAGCAAAATATGATGACCCTAACGTGTGCAGCGCTAGGGTCGTTATATTACTAACTACTAATTATTTTAGTAACTGTAATACGGCAACTACTAAGGTAAGAAAAGCAATGATTAATTGGATCTTTTCATAATTACGCATAGTATCACCACCTTTCGGTGATGAACCTAACTCACATCGAGTTCTTATAATTAGTATATCATAATTAGCATCCGTAAGGGTGCTTTTTTGTTTGTAAAATTGGGCTCTATAATAAATGTTGGGGCTACTCATATAAGAGTAGCTGCCAACATTCTT
>CAUQZV010000015.1:0-34192 GCA_963522415.1 uncultured Veillonella sp.
CACCTGCTTTTAATTGATCCCCCTTATTTCTCACGCCATCTTCTAATCGCAATTCTCCTTGGGCTGCTTTTATACGTCCTAATTCATCAGTTTGGTAATAATACCCTTTACTCTCATATATAATGTTTTCTTTTAATTGTCTAGTTCCCACTCCTGGTTTATATTGCTCACCATTCCGATAAATATCTAGACTATCAGCTAAGTTTGTTGTGTTAATACCACACCATAACTTAGCTTTTCTGTTGTATGAGATATTTTAGATGATAATCTTCGTTGGATTATTCCTTAAGAGTAGAGTTTTCCCATTTTTTAGTCTTATTTTTTATTTCTCTTTTTATATTCCTTAATTAAGGAATCATTCAAAAGTCGGAGCCCTTGCCCTATCTTTTTCCCGTCTTTATATAAATCACCAGAATCTTCTAAAAAGTTATAATGTACTAATTCTCTCGACTTAGCTTCATTAAATAGTTCTATAAATATAGAAATATCTGTATCGTTTAATTTTTCAAAATTATTTTCCAATATAAGATTATTTCCATATTCTTCTCGTAATTCATTAATACTAGAATAAAAGGAACCTCTTCCATCTAATGTTGGTATATAATTATTTTCATACTCAGGATTTATTATCTTAATTATTTGAATAGCCAAGCCCAACTTTACCTTGGTATATCCTGACAATCCATATACATATAAAGTATCATTTTTCACGATATATCCAAACATCTCATTTTCTATTGTTTTTTGATTAAAATAATCTCTTAATTCAAAGACAAAGGTTATTTTGTACCTGAAAAATGTTTCAGTATTTATATATCGATGAATGTTGATATATATATGTATTCCCCCTATTATGGCAAAAATTATTAAAAGAATTGTCCATATTTTTCTCATTTATTATCACCTTCTAAAAATAACATCAATAACATCATAAGTTACATCATATGTCGTTTTATAGGCAAAAATTTTTTTCCGTTTTGATTGTTGTAAAATATATGCATCTTTTAAAAAACCAAGCATGGATTCATCTTTATCATGATCCCAATTATCTATTATAACAACTCTAGCATGTACCTTATTTCCCTCAATTTTGTATGATACTATCGAGGTTGCTCTTCCATATGCTAGAGCATTATCTACACCTCTCGTGTAATATATAGTAGTATCTATATAAGTTGATATTGGGAGCTTACTATTTCTAGTATTCATCCAAGCATTATTAATTAAGTCTAGATTTAATTCATCATTATTCGATAGTATTTTATTTACTACTGATTTTTCATTTAAAACATATAGAGGAAACCCTGGCGCAATCTCTTCAACATGATCTATTATATCTAACTTATTTTCTGGTTCCATAAATAGACCTAATAGCTCTGTAGCCTGTGGAAATATATTTGCCTCTTTATTCCATTTGTATGCACGCCACAACCTTTTCTCAGCTTGATTAACAGTCTTTTTATTATATGGATTACCTTCCTTTTTCATCTTTTGATACTGTTTAGAAAATTCTTCAAGTAATTGATTGTATAATTTTTGGCGTATTTTTATAGCATGTTCATCTAATAATAATAATCCATTCCACTTAATCCCATAATGACTGATACTTCCACCTAGCTCTCCCGTTCCTCCAGCAAGTTTATCTGTTGCATATCCCAAGACATAAGCTAGCCATTGTGCTTTTGCTGGATCGCCATTAGATGCTTCTAATATAGCTGGTGCTAGGAGTTCAGATAGTCCGCCAGCTGCAGTGCCTACACGTATATTACCATTCACCATATTAGCACTTATATTACCTACTATGGCATGTAATGCTACCTTTTCTGATGAACCTTCCTTCCAACCTGCCATATCAGAGATATGATGAATCGCTTCATTGGCATATTTGTTAAATAATTTAGTTAGTTCTTGTCGTTCTTGTATGTCTTGTTTGTTGAAAATAGTATCCAATGCTTGAAGGCTGTGATTAATATCTCTATTAATTTGACTCACATCCATCTTAGAGTTCTCTACATCAATCATTCCAGGTGCAATAGCAGATTTTGTCACACTGTAAGCTTCTTTTCTTTCACCAGGCATCATATTTGGTAATAGGCCTACTTGATTATGCAAGCTATTAACATACTTGAGGTGGCTTGTATAGTCCTTATCTTGATTAAACTGTTGTAAGTGTTGTATCTTAGCTGGAATGCTAAGATTTTTATCTGTGAGTATAGCATTTTTTCTATCTCTCATGTGTTGCAAAGACTTCCTGTATTGTACGTCAGATAGATATGACACTCCCTTAGACCCATAGGTATACTTCGCCCTATTCTCCATATCCTTCATAACTAGATATTTTGTTTTCAGTGTATTCGTATCTGTACGACTAGCTAGTAGGGCCCCTTCTAATGTAGTCGTATTGCCTACGGATATGTTAAATCCTGAACCTCCTGCATAAAGTCCAGACTGGTGGATCACAGAGGTGTATTTGCTATCTATATCAGTCCGTTGCAAGGAGCTTTGTAATGATTTGAATGTACCTTTCTTAGATAGGCTAAGTCCCATACCACCAGATGAAGTATGGTCTGTATAATCATGTGTATCCTGTACAGAGTGAATCTCTAAATTACCACCAATATTTGCTTGGATAGCCTCCCCTTTAAGAACACCATCTTTGATATGTACATCCTGTTTTGTGTTCACTCCAAGGGTGTTCCTTGCAGTTATGTTTGATGGATCATGAACTATATCTATGCCTGCTATATTGCCTTTACTACCACTGGCATTAAGGGATATATCTGAGAATCGATGTTGTAATACATCATAGGAAATACCTAAGGAGCCTTGTTTCTGTTTCATACTCTGTGTCATCTCAGAAGTCGTTTCTTTGCCCTTCACATAGATACTGTTCGCCGACTCTAAGGTAATGTCCTTGCCTTGTACATCGCTTCCTTCTATGCGGATATCATCCTTCTTAGTGGCAACACGAATATGTCCATCGGATACAACGGTCGATGCTTTTGCTATCTTACTATCTACATTCGTAGAGGCTTCACTTCTTTCTGTGCCTAAAGATAGATTAAGGTGTAAACTCTTGGCTTGGTCTTTCAGTTTAGATTTTTCTATAGATGTCTTAGCATCGTCATAGGTTTTGTAGGCTAATAGAGCTTTCAATCGTTCGTCTTTTACAGAGTTTGCTCGTGTGAGTGTACCTACTGCATTGGTTGTAGTATCTACTAAGCGATTCGACAATGAGAGAGTAAGCCCACTTTTAGAAAATCTATGTGTTTCTTCTGTATGGGATGTGGTATAACCATTGCGAATTGTCACGCCAGAGCCTTGAACCTGAATATCCCCTTTAGATGCTACATCACTAGCTTCTATTTGTGTAGATCCTGTAGCACCTAAGGCGACAGAACCAAAGCGACTTCCAATCATACTGCCTTTGGCTACACTTCTCTTAGCATCATAGGTATCTGCTTGTCTTTGTGTACCAATGGTAAGGCTAAGACCACCATTACCAAAAACACCAGATTTACGTACTTCCTCACGATGAGTAGCTTTAGATTCTTTTTGAAATTGAATTAAAGCTTCTTTTTCCTGATTTATAACACGTTTATTTAATTCTACAGTAATAAAACTAGTAAAATTAGTATCTTTTAATCAATACCTATCCTTTAGACTTGATTATTGTATCAACACAAGAATATTCATTGCGTTGGAGACCAAATAGCAATTCCCCTATCTCTACCTCTTTTTTCATTTCTTCTCCAACCACTTCTATATATACCTTATAATTTATTTCTTGTTGTCTTTCATATCCTAGACGCTCCAATATACCTATAGCTTCATAATACATCTTTGTGGTGAAATCAAATAACACCTCTGCATCGTCACCAAAAACATTCCTTTTAATAGTTATTATATTAAATTCATTGTCCCTAACAGTTATTGTTTGTTGTACCTGTATATAAAACGTTTTTATATACAACGATACATATATATATGTTGCTGAAACAACTTGAATATCTCCTTCATTAGTACAATAGGTACCTATATGCCATACATAACTTTGTTCTTTATCTGGTAGTCTACTCCCTCCATATTTTTTACATAGGGAATCTAACTCTTCAATTGCTTGAGAATGCATACATCTAGGAATACATTCATCTACAACATACTCCTCGTCTATAAATTTACTGTGTTTTACTAAATGTATGATTTCTTCTGCAATATTAGTTAAAGATTGATCAATATCCTTTGCAATTTTACCATTAGAATCACCAAGTTCCTCACCGTAACACAATATATATCCCAAATAGTGTTGGCATCCTAAAAATTCCTCACCTGACCTTGATTCATCCATGGGCACTAAAGGAATCCTTTGATGTATATCAACAGTAGAAATGTTACTATAGCCATTTAATTTCAATAATTCTTCAATATATTGTCTTTCCTTTAAATAATCATAAAAAACATCCTTCATAGTTATTGCATATAAACTAAGGCTATTAAAAAATATACCATACTTTTCACGATTACTTAAAATCACCTCATATTCATAATAAATTTCATAACATGGGGACTTAGGATAAACCTTAACCTTCATAGTTGTCACAAATGTATCACAATCATTAAGAGTTAATTTTGGGCGCCCATATTGTATAAGTAGTTCTGGACCGAAACTATTTACTATATGATTTTTAAGTTTACAGTCTGAATATAAAAAATCAAATGACTTATAATTTTCTGTTTGATTCATTATTTCTTTCTTACTTATAATGCATTGATTAAAGGAATCCTTATTTTTCATTATAATACCTCATCGAATTTTTAAAACCCGATTTTTCTTTTGTTTGTTTTGTGGAATTAAATCGATATTTACCTCATCAATATGTTTCATATTTCTATCAAACTTTTCAAATCTGCCGTGCATTGTATCTATTGTATAATAAAATCCATTATTATCTTTATATACTATTCTACCATCTAATGACCTTCCTACTTTTTCCCATCCATAATCTGAAGCAATTCCTTTTAACTTAGTAAGTACTGTTCCTATTCTTTCATTTACTGGCATTTTAGAAATCGATTTTTCAAACTCTTGAGCTCTTGAATCGCTAGGTTGTGATGAATCTATTCCACCATTTTTACTATTCGTACTCCGTTTCATAAATAATGTATTAAGATTATGATTTATCTCTCCAGAAAATTTCTTTAATGAAAGTAAACCGTGTGTAGTAGAAACAATACCTTCACTACTAAATCCTAACACTGCGCTTCCATAGTTTAAATTACCAATAGATCCTACACTAGATTTATATAAACCACTAGCTACTTCAAATCCACCTTGTACTCCTCCAACTATATTTCCTATAACTTTGCCAGCTTGGTATTCTGTACTATTCGATGAAATTGGTTTAATTCCAAGTGCATTTTTAGCTACAGCATGACCTACTCCATAGGCTACAACATCATCATATCCTTTTATTGAACCTGCAAGAGTTTCTATTGTTTTGGTTAAAATAGGACTCGAAGGTTGACGATTAGCAGCAAAAGCTCTTCCATTGTAAGTAACATAGTTGACCTCTTCACCATCCCACTCCGTTCTTTGAACATTCCATCCATGATCAGCCAAAAAATCTCCAAATTGATTATAGGTATAGTCAGAATTTCTATTAGTAAACAAAAACTCTCCATTAATATATACATAGTTATTACCGTCGTATGATGTTACTACTCGATTTCTTCTATCAGCATAAATATCGCCATCATTTAAATATGAATTTTTTGACGAGTATAGAATCCCTGCTTCAATATCCCTTCTAACATCATTAGAAAACTGCACACTTACTGGGCTACGCTCAGTCATTTTCGCTAATGTATAATTGAGACCTTTTTTAAAATATTCAGGATTTGTCCATGTATATATACTATCAGCTACAGAACCATCTATTATTTCATCTTTTTCATCTTCTGTACCAATACCATGTTGAACCCTATAATTACTAATAGCAAAATACATTCCAATTATTTCAGCACGTCTTTTCTCACTCTCTGCTTCCATAAGTTGTCTCAAAAATGCTTGTTGCTCTTCATGTGTTAACCAGTTAAATTTATCTGCATAAGTTTTTAACGAGTAATAAGGATTTTTCGACTTTTCTGCTATAAAATTTGATATAGAATAAAGCCCCTTTGATACATTTGATGGAAGCTTTTTACTATACTCATTTATAGAGCCATAAAATCCTCCTTGAAGCATATTATATCCGCTCAATGAGCTGAGAAATCCACTCGCTATACCGTGAGCAATAACCTTATATAAACCTCCATCTCCCCATTTATGATAATTACTTTCAAGTTTATTTGCTAGTGAATTATTTCCACTCTTTTCAGCTTCTACCTTTTTTTGCAACAAGTTTTTTTGTTTTTTATAAGCCATATCACCAATTACGGTAAAGATTTTACTTGATATACTCCCTATATAATCAGACTTTTCTATAACTTTTTTCTTTTCAAAAATCTGAGGTAGTGGATATATATTATCCTCTATATTGCTATTTTCATTTTTTAAGGATACATTAATCTCTTCTGATACAATACTACCTTTTGCGATAATTGTTTTTGTTCTATTGGAAATGCCATCACTTATAGGGGGCAAGTGAATGCCAGTATATTGAAAATCTATTTTATTATTGGCTTTATTACCTATATTAATTCTATTACTTATCTTACCCAAATAAGTATGCCCTGTTACACTATATTTCGCCCTATTCTCCATATCCTTCATAACTAGATATTTTGTTTTTAATGTATTCGTATCTGTACGACTAGCTAGTAGGGCTCCTTCTAATGTGGTCGTATTGCCTACGGATATGTTAAATCCTGACCCTCCTGCATAAAGTCCAGATTGGTGGATTACAGAGGTGTATTTACTATCTATATCCGTCCGTTGCAAGGAGCTTTGCAATGATTTGAATGTACCTTTCTTAGATAAACTAAGTCCCATACCACCTGATGTAGTATGGTCTGTATAATCATGTGTATCTTGTACAGAGTGAATCTCCAAATTTCCACCAATATTTGCCTCAATAGCCGCTCCTTTAAGAACACCATCCTTGATGTTCAAATCCTGTTTTGTGTTCACTCCAAGGGTGTTCCTTGCAGTTATGTTTGATGGATCATGAACTATATCTATGCCTGCTATATTGCCTTTACTACCACTGGCATTAAGGGATATATCTGAGAATCGATGTTGTAATACATCATAGGAAATACCTAAGGAGCCTTGTTTCTGTTTCATACTCTGTGTCATCTCAGAAGTCGTTTCTTTGCCCTTCACATAGATACTGTTCGCCGACTCTAAGGTAATGTCCTTGCCTTGTACATCGCTTCCTTCTATGCGGATATCATCCTTCTTAGTGGTAACACGAATATGTCCATCGGACACAACGGTCGACCCTTTTGCTATCTTGCTATCTACGTTTATAGAAGCTTCGCTTCTTTCTGTGCCTAAAGATAGATTGAGGTGTAAACTCTTGGCTTGGTCTTTCAATTTAGATTTTTCTAAAGATGTCTTAGCATCGTCATAGGTTTTGTAGGCTAATAGGGCTTTCAATCGTTCGTCTTTTACAGAATTTGCTCGTGTGAGTGTACCTACTGCATTGGTTGTAGTATCTACTAAGCGGTTCGACAATGAGAGAGTAAGCCCACTTTTAGAAAATCTATGTGTTTCTCCTGTATGGGATATGGTATAACCATTGCGTATTGTCACACCAGAGCCTTGAATCTGAATATCTCCTTTAGATGCTACATCACTAGCTTCTACTTGTGTAGTACCTGTAGCACCTAAGGTGACAGAACCAAAGCGACTTCCAATCACACTGCCTTTGGCTACACTGCTCTTAACATCATAGGTATCTGCTTGTTTTTGTGTACCAATGGTAATGCTAAGCCCACCATTACCAAAGATACCCGATTTACGTACTTCCTCACAATGAGTAGCACCAGATTCTTCCTGTGCTGATGTAATAGTCAAGTTGCCTGCACTCGTAACTGTAACATCTGCATCCCCCACTATATGGCTGGCTTTGACTAGTACGTCTTGTTTACCATCTACCTTAACAGTACCGCTGGAAATCGTAGAGCCCACTACCGTATCTGTACGTTTATGGTCATAGGTATCCCTTGTAGTAGATGACAAGAACCCTCTATCTTTTTGATGTACTTCAGATAGTGTTTCATGGTGCTCAGTACCATGTTCAATAGAGACTCGACCAGCTTGTACGTCTACAAGCCCCGTTTTACTATGTATGGTGCTTGCTTTCATGGATACATTGTTATCCATACGCACCTTAACACCAGCTTCTCCTTCAATGGTCGCTCCTAAATTCTGTTCATCTATGACCATCTTACGGTTGAAATAGTCACTACCTCTAGCACCCACAGCTACATCCGACAAAGTTCTATCTGTTACATTCGTAAGGGTTAGAGAGTTCCCCGTAAGGTCTACTGTGCGTCCCATCATACGAGAGCCTTGTAACGTAATCTCTCCACCTTGGACTTGCAGCGTATGTCCTTGTACGGTACTGCCTAGGTACTTAGTGGACTCTAAGGTCACTCCGCTACCTATATAACGATTTTGTAAGGCAAGAGCAGAGACTTGTATATCTTTTCCTGCTAGACTTACCGTATTACCTCCCTCTATAGTAGCTCCTACAGAGCGTATGGAATCCCCTTGGATATGGATACCGCCGTCACTAGTGATACTAGCATTTCCATGTGCTGTATCTTGTTGATGTCCAAATGAACTGTTAGTTGTTACTTGTGTTTCATTACGGATGTCCTTTCCTTCTATGTGAACACCATCTTTACCATGTATACGACCCGAAATATTTTCTAAGATATCTGTGCGTATAGAAACTAGATTACCATTGATACTCCCGTTGAGGTTTCGAACATTGTTACCTACAATGGATAAAGAATCCTTAGCTTGTATGCTACCCGTATTATCTAGTTTTTGGCTTATTACCTGCACATCTTTACCTAAGACGATACTACCATCTTTGCGCAAATCTCCCGCTTGTAACATGCTATTAGGTATCCCTGAAAGTAAAGACTGATCATGACCTGTATATTTCGTAAGGGTATGACCACTTTGACGGAGTTCTTCTTTCGCTATTTCTTGATCTTCATATCCATTGCGCAATCGATTGTACACTCGTTCTGGGTCTGCCTGTAATCTAGCGACCATATAATCACTAGACAAAAATTGCTTTTTATCTGTATATAAAGGGTTATCTTCTACCTTAGCTACGGCAAGGGGATCTGTCGTCATGTAGAGTTGTTTTGATGGTTCCAACACTGTGGTCACTAATTTAGAAACATCTGTAGGTGCCACCGTAGTTTCAACCTTTTTATCTCGTATGGCATAAGCTGTTCCATCTGCCTCAAGGGTTGTATTGGTAAATGTATGTGAGTGGATACTCGTAGTTCCATGACTCCCTAATACAGCAATACGTTCACTAGATGGACTACTTTCAGCATCAAAGATGTCGTGATGTTCATAGGGAATATCTGTATGTCCATAAACCCACTTTTTACGTTTCCACCAACGTTTTTTCTGTTTATATTTCCAATAATGTCTATCTCGGCCTATATCATCATAGTGAACTGTCCCTTGATAGCCTGTGTTGGTAATGGAGTCTGCCGTAACTTGTAAGCCATCCTTCGCCATAATTTGGCTGTATGTATTTTGCACATCTTGCCCTGTAATGTGAATTGTACCATCGCTCAGTATTCTAGATGTGGCGGTTTCCTCTTCTATGGTTCCTGTATGAATCGTTCTATGGTATTTTCTATCTGCCTCATAATAGTTAGGCTGGTCTAGATGCGGTATACCCTCATACTTATCTTCTTCTGAAATGGTCCACCCTGTCTTAAACACATCCTTATGATTTTGCATTTTAGGGGCTGATATAGTGAGATCACCTTTGACAATGACATCTGATGACCTATTTTCAAAGCTCTCTTTTCCCAATACATAGGCATTACCTTTTACATAGATATCTGAACCAAAGTAAGAACCTTTGCTGTTGATATTCCGAATGTGGCGACCTTGCGCACGCAAATTACCTAGCACATGCCACAATCCACTGGTGTTCGTCACATCCTCTTTCATATCTATCTCTGTATCGTTTTTTGCAAAGAGAATACCTTTAGTATTAGCAAACGTATCTCCTTGTATCTGCAAGGTATCTTCTGCAATGATAGCCCCTGTGTTTATGTTTTCTAAGTTGCCCACAGTTACGTGCATCGTACCATGACTGACTACATGGGATGCATCATTTTGTAAGGCATCTCCCGTGATATGTAAACTACCACCGGCTTCTAACACAGAGGAGTTGCTATTTTGAATATGGTTCGCTGAGATATGGACAGTCTGATTCGCCTTCATAATGCCCTTATCTTGTACAAGATCGTTTCCAGTCAATTGGAGAGTGTCTTTACTTTCTACAAACCCTGTATTGTGCATAGTGTTAGCAAATATATGCATAGTCTCTGCTGCTATATTCCCTGTATTCTCCAAAGAATCTGTGTCAATACGAAGGTGATGGCCCCATAGTTCACTGCGACGGTTACGTAAATGGTCACTGATGAAAGTGCTATCTATTTGCGCTCCCCCATAGCCTTTGCCTACGATGTCTATGTAACCTTTCCCTTGCAAAGTCATGTGAGTTCCATTGATCACGCCGAATCCATTGACGGTCATACCATTTGGATTCACGATAACCACATCGGCTGGATTCCCTGCCACTTCTATATATCCCTTCAAAGTAGATGGATTCGTAGAAGTGACCTCATTGATGATAGTTTTAGCCCCATTCCCAGCTAAGAACATATTTTTATCAATGTAACCAGCTAACTGAGTTTTTGTGTATTTCGTAGCATTATTAAGAATAAGACCTCTCTCTTTCACATTAAACTGTGTATATGCATTGTGCGAAACACCGTTTCCATCAACACCGGCAATGTGTAGGATATCTATGCTATTCCTCGTCGTATCTAGGATCGGTTGGCGATTCTTAGGAGCATTCACATCTACAGTAATGGGTAACTCTTCTTGTGTATCCTCTACCACAACCTTGCTAGGTATATGAGGGATAGGTTGTATAGTAGGCACATGTAAAGGATTCTCTAGTGTCGGTTTTGAGATATCTACAGGTGTTTCAGGCGTAGGGGTTTTTGATTCTATATGCAGCTTATCTTTTGATACTACTTGTATATGGTTTCGATCTACTTCTACCTGTTTTCCTCGTACAGTGATATCCCCAGACTGAGAGCGCATGCCTCCTTGATACACAATAGAGTCCGTCCCTTGGATAGTTAAATTCTCTGCGCTGGAAATCACTCCCTGTCCACGTAGATTAGTCACATTTGCCTCAATCTGTTTCCCTTGTAGGTTCCCATCATTGGTAACAGTAGCACTTTGTATTGTTACAGTTTCATCGCCCACTAGGGTACCACGATGATGTAAGTCTTGGCTACGAATTTCCAATTCTTTAGCACTATGAATGCTAGTAGGCTCTTGCTGTGAACCACCTTGTTCGATGGTGAGGTTTCCCGCTGTGTCAATGTGTAGGGTACCCGCTATAGCATCGATGGAGCCACTGATGTTCACACCTACTCCAGATTCTGTACCGATTAAGGAAATGGTATTTCCATACATACCACCAAGAGCACCTACATCTAAAGCAACCCCTGTAGGTGTACTTTCGCCGGGGTCTCTAGCTGTTACAGTTCCATCTGCATAGTTCACTGTATTACGCCCTGTGACAGCACGAATAGAATCTTGTGCCACCACATCTGCATTGATGCGTATCGTCTTTGCTAATAAATCTACCTTTGAAATAGGGGTATATGAGTTAGCTCCACTATGTTCCGTAGGTGCATTGATGCCCCCTGTTACATCAATGTTTCCTTTCTCAATGGCAAAGTTTTCTAACCGACCATCCACCATATTGGGAACGCCTGTAGTAAACGTAGCTTTCGGGGTGTTGATAAAGTGAACACCCTTGATAGAAATCCCGTTGGGATTAGCAATGACTACATCTGCCGGCTGTCCTGCCACCTCAAAAGTTCCTGCTAATTGTGATGTAGAAGTTCCTACTACTTCGTTGACAATAAGATTAGCAGGCTCTCGTAAATTAGGGTTTGCATTGATAGATCCAACATGAGTGCTAACCGTAGGCGTAGTAGCATTGTTAAAGATAGCCCCCGTATCTGTAGAAAAGGACTCATACCGATTATGGGATACACCATGAATAGGATTAGCAATCTGTATAACTGGGACAGACTGACTATTGTCCACCATGACCTCTTGACTTACAATGCCCTGTGCCGCATAAGTCCCTAATTGCAAAGACAATGTAATCCATAACGTTAAAAGTTCTTTTCTTTCTTTTTTCATGATCAATACCTCTATTACATAACGATCATACCTATAAAACCCGATATGTTCTATATTTTTATATTATCATATTGATAAGGTATATTGGAATAGAGAATGAGTATATATAGTATTTTAACTTTTTATTTATTGAATAACCTTAGCAGTAACTAAAATATATAATTCTACTTCATCTTTTGTTTTACGACTATGTTGAAATAGTTTCCCAAGAAGCGGAATATCTCCCAAGATAGGTACCTTTTGCCATTGACGCATGGTACGTCGATCCATCAATCCACCAATAACCAATGTTTCACCATCAGGTATGCGTACTCTTGTTTTTGCTTGTCGCGTGGTAATACGATAGGCTTTCATTTCAGGTACTAAGGTAGGGTTACTCACTTCGGCTTCTACAATGGTATCAATGTGATTTCCCTGTAACACATAGGGTTTGCATCGTAGTCGTATACCTGCCTCTTCATAGCGAATACTGGTTCTCGTCACACCATTTTGAATGGATTCTACTGTTACTGGCACACGTTCACCAATTAGAATAGTCGCTTCTTCCCCATTAATAGCCACAATGCTAGGTCTTGCAATCAATGCCATACGACTACTTCCTTCTTTAGCAGCGACTGTAGGGTGCGCTAAAAACGAATACGATGTACCCTTAGGCATATGACCGATATGAACATTTCCTTCCATACCTGATTCAGATTTCCCGTTCATGGAAAGCCCTGAACTTTGTAATCCAGGAAATGACCACTGCACACCCAGTTCTTTAGCATATCCTTTTTCCATAGCCAATACCGCTACATCTAACTGAACCTGCTTCGGTGCTGTATGCCAAGATCGAAGTAATTTTTCTACTTCTAAAATTTCATGAACTGTCCCGTAATAGATGACTTCATTCGTGCTTGGCATCACTTGTACATGTTCTTTAGGCACTACGGACTGAACAAGATTACTCAATTCTTCAGGGGTGGCCGACTCCGCTACGATTCTACGCACATGTCGACGTTCTTTTTCTTCGTGGCGCCCCTCTACAATGAAGGTGCCACCTTCTTCATAGACTAAAAAACCTAACTGTGAACCCAATTTAGTAATAGCCTCTCTCCCAGAATTTTCTTGTACTTCTAAAGTAACCTTCCCCTCTAATGTATCTAGTCCTACCACTGAAAGTTTTTCCGTCCTAGCTATGGTTTGCACCAATGTTCGTAACGGCATATCTTTGGCTATAATATGAACTGCCTCTACAGGGAAAGCTCCTAAGAATGTCAGCAGTAAAACATATGCCATTCCATATCGATACATAGATTGATGGATAGGAATTGCTACATTCTTTCTAAGATAATTTACTATTCTCATCCACATATGTGTCTCCTTTCTTCATATCTCTACCTTGTACTACATCTAAGTTTTCCACCCTACCTTTATTCTATCCAACGAGTAGACCCATTCATTTGAACCTGAACCTTTGTCTCTCCAACTGTAATAACCTGTACACCCTCAACCTGCTCGCCTTCATGTACTGTATATGTATTTCCATTAATCTCTAGTACTCCCACTGGAGCATCTCCATACACGATACCTAACAGATGAACCACTGGCACTTGATGATGTACACGATCATGATGTTTAGACGTTCTTTTTATCTCTAGTGGTTGATACACATGGTCTGTATTTCCTTCTCTAATATGTCTTCCTCTACGTATTTCTTTTTCCTTAGTATCTATACCACTACTATCTAGTCCCTGCATCTCTTTCCCCTTAATTCCTACTATCTCCTTAGAAAATGTGTCCACTAATGAATAGGGACGTAATACATTTCGAATAGGGAATATCAACGTGCCATTTGATGAGCCCTCTTTTGTTGATGATTCTTTCATTGTAGATGGTTTCCCCTTTTGAGCAGTATGCTTTTTCCTAGGACTAGCCTCAGAAGAAACAGAATCTATATCTGTATTTCTCTGTTTCCCTCCCTCTGCCCTGTTACTTTCACGATGAGATTGCACAGGGCTTTCTAACTGTTCTACTTCCGACCAAACAGACTCTCTCCAACCTAGATAGCAAATAAGGCACAATAAAACGGTCGCCCCGAAAACGAGACGACCGTGTGTACGTATATATCTTTCTATTTGGTTGTAGAGGTCTTTCACAGATGATACTTTCATCATGCCCTCCTATATACGATTAATATCCTTTTGGATGTAGTTGATGCCAATTCCAAGCATCACGAATCACTTCTTGTACTGTACTATGTACAGGTGTCCAACCAAGTTTAGCATGAATTT
This sequence comes from uncultured Veillonella sp., assembly GCA_963522415.1. Taxonomy (GTDB): domain Bacteria; phylum Bacillota; class Negativicutes; order Veillonellales; family Veillonellaceae; genus F0422. Next base: position 14,725 of record CAUQZV010000015.1, read on the forward strand.
TTTCAGAAGATGCAATTAATGTACCTGGATCCCCAGCACGACGTTCCCCGTAATCAACACGGAAATCGACACCTGTTATTTCTTTAGTAGCCGCTACAATTTCATTAACACTAAATCCATTGCCGGATCCTAAATTGAATACATCAGATTCTCCGCCATTGTACAAATATTCCATCGCTAGAATATGAGCAGAAGATAAATCATTTACATGTACATAGTCACGTACACAAGTACCATCCGCTGTATCATAATCTGTACCAAATACAGTGATGGATTCACGCTTACCCAAAGCTGCATCAATAATAAGTGGGATTAGATGAGTTTCTGGTGTATGATCTTCACCAATTTCACCAGATGGATCGGCACCTGCTGCATTAAAATAACGTAGTGCTACGAATTTAAATCCATAAATTTTGCTATAGTCACGTAGCATATCTTCAATCATCAATTTTGTGCGACCATACACATTCGTTGGATTCCATTTCGCATCTTCCGTAATAGGTACTACTTCTGGTTCACCATAGACAGCCGCTGTAGAGGAAAATACCAAACGATTTACACCATGTTTACGAGCAGTTTCTACTAAACGATAGGAACCCACTACATTATTTTCATAATAAATAGACGGATTTACCATGGATTCACCTACTTGAGAGTGTGCTGCAAAGTGCATGATACCATCAATTTTATGGGTATCCAGAACCTCACCTAATGCAGGGTCTGTAATATCCATTTCATAGAATGGTACTCCTGCAGGAATCGACTCCTTATGGCCTCGAGACAAATTATCCACAATCACCACTTGATGACCTGCTCCTAATAAGGCACGTACTGTATGGCTACCAATATACCCAGCGCCACCTGTCACTAAAATATTCATTCTTACTTCTCCTATGCTTTTGAAAGTTTAGGTCCTAACAATTTTTTATACACTTCTACACCTGGTTGATTGAATGCATCTACCCCTGCTAATTGACCTTCAAAATAGATGGCCCAGCACATTGTAAACATCAATTCTCCCAAGTGGAAGGCATTCATGGTTGGAACTTGGTAGGTTCCATTAAATCGTCCATCACTGGCTAAGGACTCTGCATTGGATGCCAAGGCAGCACGATTGATAAATCCTAAGTCAAGACCTGCTAACGCTTCAAGTTTACTGTATTGATCATACATATGTGGCACTGTGAGATTCACATGCCAATTTTCTACATCTACAAAAGATACAACTTTATCATAACGACCTTCTTGATGTTCCTGTGTTTGGGCATGCATGTCTGTAGTACCTACCGCTACAATTGGAGTACGACCATAGTGTCCAGATTTATCATCTTTTTCTTTACCTAAGGATTCCGCTAATAATTGTACATACCATTCAGATAAGGACTTCAAACGATCTGCATAAGGCATGAATACTTCAATATGACGACCATATTGTTCAGAGCCAATATATTTTAATACAGCACTTAACAAGGCTGGATTTTTCCATACATCTTGCTCTTGGGCTGCTATATCTGCTGCTTTAGCACCTTCTAAATAGGCATGAATGTCAAAGCCTAATAAAGCACCGATTACTAATCCCACTTCTGAGAATACAGAGAAACGACCACCAATGCCATCAGGTACAGCGAAGATGGAGTCTCCCCAACCTTCTGCAACGGCTAACTTATGTAATAATGTTTCTTTGTCATCATCTCTAGGATCTGTCACGACTAGCACTTCATAATCAATCATTGCTACTTCTAGGGCTTCTTTCACAATCATGAAGTTTGTCATTGGTTCAATCGTAGAACCAGATTTAGAAATTAACACCAATAATACTTTATAATCATTTGGCACATGCGCATGGTCTTCTAAAAATTGCTGCTCTTTCCATTCTCTTTGTAATTGCTTGATTAATTCTTGGGTACGTACAGGGTCAACATTATTACCACTGAAATACATACGTGGGCGGTAATTACGTTCTTCATCGCTCATGGAGTTCCAAAACTCCCCACAATGTACGTCAAATAATACTTTTCCACCTAGGAAAGAACCACCAATACCAAAGCTTACTACAGTGCTTACTTTCTTATTTCTTAAAGCATCTAATCTAGCCATCACAGTAGGATTATTAATATGTCCTTCCACTACATACGGCAATTGTGGAAAAAGTACTAATTCAGGCTCTCCATCCTTGGACAGATGGCCTTTTACAATACCATGATGACGAGTTTCTTCCGCTGCTGCTAAGGCATCAGAAATGGCAGTGCCTAAGTTTGTTACATCTGCTTCCGTCACCCCACCAGGTAACATCATATTTGTATAATCATAAACAAAACCAGAGTCTAATTGAATCCGTTTCATAGTTTCCTCCTATGTACAGTATGATTGTAATTGTACTTTTATTGTACATCAAATCATGGAGAGATTAAAGGAATTTTATGAGAAATTTCCTACCAGTGTTATTTTAGTAGCGTTCCTTTCTTTGCTAATGCATCTGCACGGTCGTTATAGGCGATACCAGAGTGAGCTTTTACCTTATGAAAATCGATACGAAGTTGTTTGCTAGCTTCTTTCATTCGTTTCGCATAATTAGTTGTTAATGGATTATTTGTTTTCCATCCTCCTGTAGCCCACATTTCAATGCCCATATAATCATAATACAGAGAGCATGAGGTATATCCATGGTTTAGTGCAAAATCCACTACATGAAGTGCTGCCAATAATTCCCCAGATACATTCCAATAGGCCACATGATTAGGGTCTGTACTAGAAAGAGAAAACTCTACTTCTTCCGTTCCAATGAGCATGACTCCACCAGATCCAACAACACCTTTTCGCTTATCAAAACTGCCGTCGATAAAGGCACGAATTTCACAAGGATCTGACTCTACGATTTGACTTATGTCATCAGTCTGTGTCTTAAGGTATTCACCTACACTCATACCTTTAGACGCACTAGCAGATGTTTTCTTTGTACCGTTTCTAGTCGGTTTAATCCCTGCACACTTAGGTATATCTATAGACCCCATATAGGCTTTTGCTTCTGCTTCTGTAAGGAATGACTTGTACTGCGCACCAGGAAAGCCTTTGACTTGCACTTCACAGTCAGACCAAGTCACGTAGATTCCTGGATTGTGTCCTACTCGAACAGCATAATATTTCTTTGCCATATTTACCCCATCGTCAGTGGCGCTATAGTGCCACCTACTACGTCTACTAATGATTGTGGATTGACTTTCACTTGCATTCCTCTAAGGCCTGCACTGACATAGACCATAGGAATGGAGCTAATACTATCATCAAAATAAGTAGGAAATGCTTTTTTCATCCCTAATGGTGAGCAGCCACCACGCAGGTATCCTGTTAAAGGTAATAAGTCTTTTACCGCAATCAGTTCTACCGATTTATTTCCACTCACTCGTGCGGCTTGTTTCATATCTAATTCCCCTTCTACAGGAATACAGAATACTACATGACCTGTTACATTGCCTTTCCCCACAAGTGTTTTAAATACGTGTTCTGGTGGAATATGCAAAGATTCAGCCACATGTACACCTGCACCACGTTCTTCTGACCATTCGTAGGTAAACACTTCATAGTCAATATGGTGAGTATCTAGAATGCGTAATGCATTTGTTTTTTTATGTCCTTTTTTACTCATAAGACCCCCTATTTATTGGTAATCTTTGAAATATTCTTTAATTCAATACGCAAGGTACCATTTTCATTCGTTGAAATTTCTATAAATTCTCGATCATTCATATACTCTACAGGAAATGAAAGTTCAATACCCGTATCCGTTTTAATTTTATGTTGTTTTCCCACTTTAGTAGCATAGGTCCGACTCACTGGCAATGGTTCCAATAAATCCTCTTCTGCTAGCTCTTTCATGGCCGCTTCTCTCTGAATAGGATTCGTGCTAAATACTTGTTCAATAATATGTCGTGCTTCTAATGTGTCAGATACTTCTGCATTCTTCGCTAGCAACTCTTTTGTTTTAGCCATAGCTGCCACACCATCTTGCTCATGAGCTTTAGAAATTCGATCCACTACAGTACGTACTTTTTTCACTGTATCTTTAGAAGATGGATTGGTAGTCACCTGAAAGATTCGTTCTTCCAAAAAGTGCATTTTCTCTCCATCATATTCGCCTTTTGGTTCAAAGAGGCGTATGGACATATCAGAGAGTTTAATACTTACAAATGCATATAATTTTTGTGTGACCGTAGGTAATACCACACGATGTTCTACCAGTTTTGTTGCTAACGAACCATCTTCTTCCGAGTAAAGTTGATGTGTATACCCATCATGGGCTTTACAAAGTAAAATGCAAAGATAGGCTTGTTCACCTTGAGCTTCACAAACAATCATATCTAGTACGCAAGGGTCCATCGCTTGCGCCATGTAGGTAAACAAGGTATCTCCTAAGTCTTTTCCAAACTCTACCAAAGACACTTCTTTATTTTCCAGTTGTTTTACCTTTCTCCCCCATGGTGTTTTGTCTGATATATATCCGGTTCGTGCACTAGGGTCCTGCAATGCTTTCATCACATGCATTTCAAGATAGCTCTGTATTTCTGGTTCTTCAATATCCATTACATGATCTGAATAGGCAGACATAGAAGATGTAAAATCAAATACTTCTAGTACTGCGGTATTAATTTGCATAGTTCCTCCTTAATAACAAAGAGCTTTGCCTACGCAAAGCTCTTATGCTATTATCTATTATCTTTCACATAGTGATAGGTATTTTCCAGTCCTTTTTGTAATGTCCATTTCGGCATATACCCTAAACATTGTTTTGCTTTTGCAGTGCTCAATAAAGAATGTTTAATATCACCAATGCGCGGTTCTTCATAATGACGTGTTACAGTAGTGCTAGCAATATCTTCTAAAGTGTCGATTAAAGCATTCACAGAAATTCCAGTTTCTGTACTTACATTGATGACCCCTGTTACATCATTGTCTAATCCCAATATATTGGCTTCCACTACGTCATCTACATAGACAAAGTCACGTGTTTGCTCACCATCGCCAAAAATTTTGATATCTTCACCATTCGCCACATGTTCGCAGAAAATGCTAACAACGCCACCTTCACCGCCGTTGCCTTGACGTGGTCCATATACATTGGAATAGCGATAGCAAATATATGGCAATCCAAAGGATTCTTGGTAAATGCGCAAATAACCTTCCGTAGTTAATTTTGTCAATCCATAGCAAGAACGAGGGACTCCTGCCAACTCTTCTGTCAAAGGTAATACCTCTAAATCACCATATACTGCAGCAGAGGATGGCATAAGGAATTTTTTTACACCCACTTTGACTGAGGCTTGTAATAAATTCAACAGTCCCATTAAATTGATATCACAATCTTCTGTTGGATGTACCATGGATTCTGCTACTACTGTTTGTGCTGCCTCATGAAATACATAGTCTGGTTGAAAGTCTTCAAACACCTTATGTACCTTTTTATCTCGTATATCTAATTCTAAAAATTCAGCTTGTTCATTCACAAATGTCCGCAATCCGCTGCTTAAATTATCAATAACAAGCACACGATGCCCCTCTTGAATCAATCTGTCTACTAGATGTGATCCAATGAAACCGGCACCGCCTGTTACAATTATATTCATGTTCCTCATTCCTTTATCAATGATTAGTACACTCTATTATCGTTCTCGTTGAATATCATAGTCTGTACCATTTGTGCGAATGGTAACAGTTCCCATCGTATCTGTACGATAGATATCTACATGTTCTTCTAATAAGCGTGCCATAGCTTTCTCCCCTGGATGTCCATAAGAATTATGCAAACCTGCAGAAATAACAGCGGCTTCTGGTCGAACAGAACGAATAAAATCTTTTTGACTAGATCCATTACTACCATGGTGTCCAACTTTTAAGATTTTACTAGACATTTTCGTATTTTGCTCTTTAATGAGGCGCGCTTCTTCTTCTTTTTCAGCATCACCAGTCATGAGCATAGAGAATTTACCGAATGTCAGCTTACCTACAATGGAGTTATTATTTTGATGAACTTCACCTTTTTTATCGGTCATCACGTCCCCTTTCCATGGGGCATAAACCTCAAAATAAGCACCATTACCTAAATCTAAACGATCACCTTTATGAAGTGTTTCACGATAAATCTGTTTCGTATCTATTGTTTTTAAATACGTTCTATAAGTTCCACTATCGATTTCGATACCATTATCATAGACATGTTTAATAGGGATTGCTTTGGCTATGGCATAGAAACCACCAATATGATCCGCATGAGGATGTGTCAAAATGACATTTTCTAATTCTTTCACACCATATTTTTTTAATAAGGCTACCACCTGTGGTCTATGCTCAATATCACCAGTATCAATCATAGAAAACTTATCCCCAATTTGGAGTAAAATTGCATCTCCTTGTCCGATATCCAATACATGAACCTTCATGATTCCAATTGGTACTTGCGAAGATTGACTGACCTCTGTCTTTGCAGAGTTTGCATTCACCTGTGAAAGTTCTTTTCCACAGCCCACTAGACTTAGTAGTGCTACCACTAACACGCCTAATAAGAGTAGATATTTATATATTGTTTTTTTCATATTTAAGTGCTTTCTAACCTCTATATGTTACAACAATTATTACAGTGTTAAAACTTGCTTGTATCCCTCGATTGTTCGTAGTACACGACCAATTCGTTGTGCTACCTCCGTAGGAGTAAAGCCTAGACCACAATCCTCTAGTGCTAGATCTCCAGCACTACTATGTGCATATATAGCAATATTTATAGCGTTTATAGAGTTTTGTTCTTGATTCAATAGGGAAGCAATAACACCTGCCAATACATCACCCATGCCCCCAGTTCCCATATATGGGTTACCTGTTGTCGTTATATATACTCTATCAAATGGAGTTGCAAGAATCGTTGGCTGTCCTTTTAGGACAACATACACACTATGCTCTTTCGCAAAGTCACTAGCATATCCAATAGGATCTTTGTTAAGCTCTCCGATACTTTTTCCTGTAAGCGCAGAGAATTCACCTAAATGCGGTGTTAGGACAACCACTCGCTCTTTTTTACCTACTGCGCAGGAGCACTGTTTTAACACTGATAGATGACTAGCAACCGCCATGAGTCCGTCTGCATCAATTACCATGTGGCTTTCTGTAACAGATTGTATCCATTGAAGTAAATGTTTCTTATCACTATTACTTCTTCCACCACCAGGGCCAATGACTACTGTGCTATTCCCATCTAATTGTTCTACATCACTACTACGTATCATCATTTCAGGGCGACTCAAGGACCGTAATGCATCTAATTCATCAGGTCTAGATACAATAGTAACCTTTCCAGCTCCACTGCGTAACGCTCCTTCAGCACTTAATATAGGTGCTCCATAAACTCCTGGAGAGCCACCTACAATATAGACGTGACCATTGGTCCCTTTATGGGCAATAGGTGAACGAGGAACTACATGTAAGGACTCTGCGTTATTCCAATAGATTTCTTGCCAACTATTACCCGATTCTCCTAAGGCATGATGCGGAAAAGGGTATCCGATACTGCCGATACTCATATGTCCTACATGTTCTCTACCCGCATAGAAAAGCATTCCCACTTTAGGGGCTAATAATGTAATTGTTTCATCTGCCCTGAATGAGGAGACGTCAGCATTTCCTGTTAAGCCATTTACACCACTAGGAATATCGATGGCTATACATGTTCTTGTCTCGCTATTAGATTGCCATTCCTTACATTGTTTAAAAATAGCTGCTATTTGTTCTGGTAATTCACCGTGAAAGCCGGTGCCAAACACACCATCTACCACAATACTTACATCCTGTAATATATGGGAAGGTATTAGATTCCCATTAGACTGCATCATCTCATCAGTCACAATCGTAATAGTATCTTTTAAGGTATTTACCACCTTCCATTGTTGTTGAAACAAAAGAGAACCTTCTTTTGGGTTACCTAACACAACAACATAGGGATTCACTTCAGGCACTTCTGTAAGCAATCGTGCTGCCACTAAGGCATCACCACCGTTATTGCCAATGCCACAAAGAAATAAAACTCCCTTGGGCCCCTTTATTTCTTGTATATATCTATGTACGACCTCAAACACAGATCGTCCTGCTTGTTCCATCAAATGAGATACTGGAAGCCCTAAACTTTCAATATATTGATCTACTATGTTAACTTGTTTTGGTGTTAATAGTCGCATAGTTCTATCCTCTAATATACAATGACAGTACTCGTAGCATATTCACGACAATGACTAATGGAAATCTGCATCGTTTCATATCCTAAGGCTTTCATTTGTTGTCCAAAATAGCCTGTACAGGTAAGGACTGGTGCCCCCCATGCATCGTGAGTAATCTCAATATCCTGCCAAGAACCGTGGCGAAACCCTGTCCCCAATGCTTTTACACAAGCTTCTTTAGCTGCAAAGATGCCCGCAAAGGACGCTGCTGCCTGTTTGTTACGTCCCCATGCATAGTTTCGCTCATAGTCCGTAAATACTCGCTGCAAAAAACTATCTCGTCCAATAGCTTGTTCCATGCGATGAATTTCTATGATATCTGTACCTACTCGAATCATATTAGCCTCGTAATTTGGCAATCATCATCGCTCTATCTTCTGCACTGAATACAGCAGAGCCAGCCACTAATAAAGTAGCACCTGCTTCACGTACTAAAGGGGCTGTTTCCAAGTTAATGCCACCATCTACTTCTACAACAGCTTTTGTATTACCTACAGAATCCAATAATTCACGAGCTTGCTTTACTTTTTTCACTGCGTTATGAATGAATGATTGACCTCCAAAGCCTGGGTTTACGCTCATAATTAGAATTAAATCTAAATTTTCTGCAATATCTTCCAACAAGGATACTGGCGTAGATGGATTTAAAGAAACACCGGCTTTCATCCCAGTCGCTTTAATAGCCTGAATCAAACGATGTGCATGCGGTACAGCTTCCCAATGAAAGGTAAAATACTCCACTCCTATCTTGGCATATTCTTCTACATAATCCCCTGGGTTTTCTACCATTAAATGTACATCAAAAGGCAACTTCGTATGCGGGCGCAACGCTTTTACTACAGGCGCACCAAATGTTAAGTTTGGTACAAAATGTCCATCCATCACATCAATATGTAATAAGTCCGCACCACCTTCTTCAATAGTACGAATGTCTTCTCGTAAATTAGAAAAATCTGCCGATAACATAGATGGGGCAATTTGAATCATTTTATCGTCTCCTTTGATCTTCAAGTTCTGATTTTATAGTCAAATAGGACTGGTATCTCTGTTCACTAATCTGACCACCGGCTAAGGCATCTTTCACAGAGCAAATCGGTTCATGACTATGAGAGCAAGGACTAAACTTGCATCCTTTATCATGGTCACCAAACTCGGGAAATGTATGCACTAACTCTTCCACATCCATCCCTGTATGATCCAGAGCTGAAAATCCTGGTGTATCCATGATAAATGAACTTTCATCTAAACTGTATAAAGAGGCATGGCGCGTTGTATGGCGTCCACGTTTAATCTTATCGCTAACCGCTCCTGTTTGAAAGGCAAAGTTCGGATCCACTGCATTGAGCAAACTACTTTTACCCACCCCAGAAGGACCAGCAAAGGCGCTGATTTTACCATGTAATATATGGCGTAATTCCTCAATACCTTCACCGGTATATGTCGACGTACAGAGTACAGTATAACCAATTTTTTCATATACTGATTTTAATTTCACCGTATCTTCCGTGTGCAAATCATATTTATTAATCACTAGTACTGGAGGGATATTACTATGATGAATCATCACTAATAAACGATCCAATAATAAAGGATGAATATCAGGCTCTCGTGCTGCTACTACCACAATCACTTGGTCGATATTGGCAATGGCTGGTCTACGCAATGAATTTCTTCGCCCTTCAATAGTGTTAATCCAACCATCGTCTGTGATGCTGACCGTATCTCCTACTAAGAGAGAATACCGTTCTTTCTTTAACCGTCCTCGAACCTTACATTCATGTACATCTCCACTTGGAGTTTGCACATAAAAGTAGCCATTCATATTCTTAATTACAACACCTTGTTTCATAGTTTCTCCTATAAGGATTGCTCTTGTACTAATGCATTATTTAAGTAAATCTGAACTCGTACATTACCCGATCCAGACACACTTTTTACAATGCGGTCTCCTGGCGCATTAGTGCCATCATACACAACATGTCCACCATCATCATCAAGGACTACTAATTTCACATGTTGTGAAGAACGTCCATTTGGCACTGTTACATCCACAACACCTTTCGTAGCTCCTTGTTTAGCATTAGATCCATCTTTTTTACCATCTTTTGGCTGTCCTACCAAAGTAATACTTTCATCGCGCTTCACTGATGACCCCGGAGCAGGGCTGACAGCCGTAACAACGGCAGAGTCTTCATTAGAACCTGAAATTTTACTAATACTTAATCCTAAATTTCCTAAAGCTTCTTTCGCTTCTTTAATGGTCATCCCCACTACATTAGGAATTTCTACCATAGTTGACTTAGTTTGATTAATTGTAATATCAACAGTCGCCCCTTTAGATGCTTTTCCACCAGCTTGTAAGCCTTGACTAATCACAACTCCATCATCTTTACTAGTATCACTTTCATAAGATATCTTGCCAATTGATAAACCTAAGGCTTTTAATTTTTCTCTAGCTTGGTCAAAGCTCATACCTTGTAAGTCCGGTATAGTAATATCCCCAGCACCTTTGCTGACAACTAAATGCACCATACGTTGTTCTTTTACTGATTCCCCTGGTTCAGGGCTTTGTGAAATGACCTGTCCTGCTGGCACATCCGAATTAGTTACTTCTGAACTAGATACACGTAGATGACGCTCCTCTAACAATCTTGTAGCTACACTTAACTGTTTACCTACCACATTTGGCACGTCCACAGTAGAGTTACTCCAGAAGTTACCAAAGCTCAAAAAGGCCCATAAAAAGGCTAGTAAGAAGGCAAACACAGCACCACCGATAACATATTTTTGTGGTAAGCTACCTAATTTAGCCAATATTCCGTTTTGTGCTTCATCCTCTTCTTCCAGTACTTCTGTCTCTAACGGTGGTAAAACTTGTGTGGCAAAATCATGTTGTATTGGTCGTGCGGATGTACCTCCACGATAGCCTAAAGACATCCGCAAGGCTTGAATCATTTCAGAAATGGATCCAAATCTTTTGCCCGGTTCCTTTTCTAAGGCTATCAATACCACCTGCTCTAACTGAGGAGGAATCATGGCATTTTTAATTCGTGGAGCTATCACTCGATCTTTCACATGTTGTAAGGCTACGCTAACAGGTGTTTCTCCTCTAAAAGGAACCTCTCCTGTTAATAATTCATAGAGAACAACACCCAATGAATAAATATCTGTGCTCACATTGATACTCTTGCCGCTAGCTTGTTCTGGAGAAATATAATGAGCTGAACCCATCACAGAATTGGTGTACATCATAGTGGTAGCAGAGTTAATGGCTCTGGCAATACCAAAATCCGTTACTTTCACACGACCAGAGTCAGTAATCAATATATTATGAGGCTTTACATCACAGTGGACAATACCCATCATGTGAGCGTGCTCTAGCCCCTCTGCAATAGCTACTGTAATTTTTACCGCTTCTTGCACTGTCACCTGATCACCATGATGCTGAATATATTCTTTCAACGTACATCCAGATACATATTCCATAATAATATAATGAAAGCCTTGATCAAATCCAACATCGTACATGCTCACTACATTCGGATGATTTAGTTTCCCTGCTGCTTGCGCTTCACGTTTAAAGCGAGCTACAAAGTCTTGATCACTACCAAAATTTTGATGCAGAATTTTAATAGCCACAGGTCGTCCCAATAGTGTATCTTTCCCACGATATACATCGGCCATACCACCAACGCCTATCTTCTGTTGTACCTCATAGCGATTGTCAAAGACCAATCCTACTAATGTATGTCTATCCATAAGTCACCTCTTTATATACGTCCAAGTACGATTGTTACATTATCTCGTGCTCCCGCATCATACACAAGGTGCACTAAATCTTCCAAAGCTCTACTTTCATTATTTTCTTCTGAAAGTACTTGTTCAATCTTAGATTCTTCAATATAACCAGATAAACCGTCACTACATAATAGGATACGGTCATTCTGATGCACTTCAACTACGCCTGTATCTACTTCTACAGTTTCATACACTCCGATGGCTCGAGTCAACATATTTCGTTTCGGATGATGAATAACTTCATCTTCAGTAATTGTTCCTGCTTCCACTAATTGCTGCACCATAGAATGATCTTTTGTCATCCGATGTAAGCCTTCTTGTCCATACAGATACAAGCGGCTATCTCCTACATGAGCCCAATACAGGGCATCTTCTTGTACGTATGCAACAACCGCTGTGGTCCCCATACCTTCTAGCTCTTTGTAGGATTGGCTCTTTTCATAGACCATGCGATTTGCTTTTAGAATGGCATTCTCTAATACTTCAGTGGATATTTCAGTAGCCTTATCGACTACTTCTACAATGGTATCGACTACCATGGTACTAGCATACTCTCCACCGGTATAGCCACCCATCCCATCTGCTACAATGAGTAGTGGTCCTTGGGCATAAAAACGATCTTCATTACGTTGGCGAACCAATCCAGTTTTACTGATTCCTAAACTAATCATAACATCCCTTCTTTCAAAGATTGTTGATGTTGTACTTTCAACTGTCCACAAGCTGCTTGAATTTCATCACCCATTTCTTTACGAATCGTCACAGACACGCCGTAGGATTCGACAATGGACTTAAATTCTTGCATAGATTTTAATGACGGTTTATATAAATTAATATGCTCATTTCCATTGACAGGAATTAAGTTGACATTACAATGAGGAAACTCTTTTGCAATCGCACCTAGTTCATGAGCTTCCTTTTCAGAGGCATTCACATCTTTAATCAAAATATATTCAAAAGTGACACGGCGATCCGTCCGTCGATAATACTCCGCCACAGCATCTAGCACATCTTGTAACGCATAGGTGGCGCCTATAGGCATAATTTTCTTTCGACTTTCATCTGTCGTAGCATGCAAGGATAATGCCAATGTGATAGGCAAGCCCAGTTCTGCAAAACGATAAATATTTGGTACTAATCCACAAGTGGACACCGTCATGCGACGGTAGCCTATATTAAAACTTTCTTTTTCATGAATAAATTGCAATGCTTCCATGGTATGATCAAAGTTTTGCAATGGCTCTCCTGATCCCATGACAACGATAGAGTGCACTTCTTCTTTAATGATACTTTCAAATAGTAATAACTGCCCTACAATTTCAGCTACTGTTAGATTACGGAATAAACCTTCCGTGGTAGATGCACAAAAAATACATCCCATCGCACATCCCACTTGGGAAGATAAACACACAGAGTTGCCATAGTGTTGCTTCATCAGTACCGTTTCTACTTGATGACCATCAGAAAATCTGAGCAATAATTTTTTTGTATTTCCATCTGAACTAGTAGATTCTCGTACCACTGTAGGCAATGTAATCGTACAGTGGGTGCCGAGCCATTCACGCATTGTCTGTGGAAGCTGTAACATATCTTCCATAGAGAATACGTGACGTTGATAGATATAATCCATAATCTGTTTCGCTCTAAATTTGGGAAACCCTCCATCTGTCACAACTTTACTTAAAGCTGGCAATGAAAGTCCAATTAATTCTATCATGCTCTCTCCTTACGTAAACGGGCTATAAAAAATCCGTCCATATCATATACGTGTGGCAATAACGTCACCATAGGGCCTTCTGCTGCAAACGGCAACAGTGGAGCCACATCTTCTAAGACGAAATTAGGGTTTTCTTCTAAAAATCTTCCCACAACCCCTTCATTTTCCAAAGTATTTATAGTACATGTAGAATATACTAAGTGTCCTCCTACTTTTACATAGGAACTAGCATTTTGTAATATTTGTTGCTGCAACTTTGGCAATTCTTGTAATTGGGATTCCTCTTTTCTCCAACGCATATCTAGTTTCTTCTGTAAAATTCCTAGGCCTGAACATGGTGCATCTACTAGTACGGCATCAAAAGAATCTTTCCATTGTGCCTCTTTTACTGTAGCATCACCTTGTTGAGTCTGTACATTAGACATACCCATGCGTTTAGCATTAAACTGTAACAGTTCTACCTTATGCTCATGAATATCCGTAGCTACGATATTTCCTGTATTGCCCATGAGGGTTGCCATATGCAATGTTTTACCTCCCGGTGCTGCACAGGTATCTAAAATCTGCATATGTTGTTGAGGTTGTACTGCGTAAGCCACAGCCATAGATGCTTCGTCCATAAATGTCATCAATCCCTCTTGGACCCATTTTGCTTCCTGTAATTGTCCTTTATGCGATTTAATTATAATCGCATCTGGAATCATATGACTAGGCTCTACCACCCAATTTGCCTGTAAAAGCTCTTTTAATAAATCTTGCCGACTGATTCGTAATGTATTCACTCGTGCTGTCAACAGAGGCGTTTCATTGAACCATTCACAGAGATCCATCGTTTCTTCTATCCCGCGTTGGTCCATCCATAAACGGACTAGCCAAAGAGGTTGATTATAAATATAGGCAATCCGCTCCTCTTCTGAATTAGCTAAGACATCTACACCAATATCTTCACGTTGCCTGTCTACATTACGAAGTACAGCATTGACAAATCGATCTGTACCAGGGGCTACTTTTTTCGCAAGTTTTACACTTTCATTTACAGCAGCACTCGATGGTACCTTATCCATATAGAGTAATTGGTACACACCGAGTCTAAGAATCTCTAAAACAAAAGGAGATAATTTTTTAACTGGCTTCTTGGTAAAATGAACGATAACCGCATCTAAATAGTTTTGGCGACGTACCACACCATATACCAATTCTGTAAAGAATCTACGATCTAAATCTTCTAGTCTTTCTTGTATCATATACTGAGGCAATACAATATTGGCATACTTCTTATCTCTATGTATATCTACCAAGGCTTTCATAGCTAGGCGCCGAATATTTTTATGTTCTTTCTTTTGTTTCGTTTCCATACAGTAACCTTTCTATGACAAGTCTAATGTCTTCTGTATTGACTCTCGTATTACAACAAGGACCACAAGGTCGTTCATTTAAGACACCAATCACGGGAATGGGAAACACATCTGCCATACCACTGACTAAGTCTCTTTCACAGGCAATCGCCACAATCGCTTGAGGGCGAATTTCCTTGATTTTTAAACGTGCCAATGTACCACCTGTAACGACCACAAAATGACATCCATAAGTATCTGCAATATCCAGCAAGGTTCCTACTTGGCAACCGCCACAACGCTTACAATTATACACATCTGTAGTCACTTTATGTACACAGCTAGATAGTTGTATGCAATGCGGTGTAAGTAATAATAATCGTTCTGGTTCCACGCGATATGCTTGAGTGCTCACAAGATGATTGATTAACGCAATTAAGGATTGACTCACTTCATCCTTGGTATATCCAAAACATCTAGCTAAGACCGTCACCAAAGGAAATAAAAGATATAACCCACGATTAGACAGTCGCAGTAGAATCGGATGTTGTATAGAGTACATTGTAACTAATACCATGTATATCCACATGGACCACCCTATCAATATGGGTATCAGTAATGTGCTCTCTCCGATAAGCCCTGCAATAGGTCCCCATTGAGATAAACTTGGATGCATCATCCAGACTATCCAACCCCATACCATGGAAATCAATAGCATTGCCACAGCCGTCACCGTTAAATACAGACGATAGGATTTATTCATCGCCAAAACAAGCTCCTACTGCTAACTGATGACCACGAGCAAAATCACCAGCATTCATTCGTTTTTTATTGTCTGGTTGCACTTCAGTGACACGTAAGACGCCATGACCAGTAAAAATACTGAAAGACTCTTTATCTACGTTTACTATGGTTCCCTCTTTTGGATATCCGCAGGCCCCTTCTAAATTCTCAGGAGCATATTTGGATGTAGGATCCACTTTCGCATGCCAGAACTTAATCCGTTTTCCCTCTAAGAATGTATAACACCCAGGGCTTGGATTGAACGCTCTAATTTTCGCAGCTAATGTATGTGCTGGTTCTGTAAAATTAAGATGCCCCATCTCTTTTGTAATTTTTCCTGTTTCAATGGCTTCTTCATGATTTTGAGGGATTCTTGTTAATGTACCTGCTTGTAAAGCATCTACAGCTGGTACAATCATTTGTGCCCCTAATTGTGCTAAGGCCGTAAAAATGGCACCAGATGTATCTTCTTCTGTCACTGGAATGCGTTCCATGAGTAGAATATCCCCTGTATCTAAGCCTTCATCCATATGCATAATCGTCATGCCAGTTTCTGACTCTTCATGAAGAATGGCATATTGTATAGGCGCTGCTCCTCTAAATTTTGGCAATAAAGATGCATGTAAATTAATGCACCCCAATGGAGGCTGATGAATGAGCCAAGGAGGTAAAATCTTACCATATGCAATGACTACAACAATATCGGGATTTAAGGTTTGTAACAGTTCTTCTGCTTTTTCATTGCGTAAGGATTTCGGTTGATACACAGGAATATTATACTGTAACGCCAACTCTTTCGTCGGTGGCATTTGCAATTTATTTCCTCGTCCTTTCGGCTTATCTGGTTGGCAAAATACACCGACTACGGAGTGGGAACTGTCGATTAAAGCCTGCAACGTAGGAACAGCTATATCTGGAGTTCCCATAAACACTATACGTAATGGATTCATTATTGTTGTTCCTTTTTATGGATGAAAATCTCATTTGGATTCACTAATTTTTCCACAAATAAAATACCATTTAAATGATCGATTTCATGTTGGAAAATACGTGCTAAAAATCCTTCTGCTTTAATTTTAATCTTCTTATTATTTCGATTGATACCAT
Source organism: uncultured Veillonella sp. (assembly GCA_963522415.1). Lineage (GTDB taxonomy): Bacteria > Bacillota > Negativicutes > Veillonellales > Veillonellaceae > F0422. Next base: position 31,716 of record CAUQZV010000015.1, read on the forward strand.
GCACTTCAATTTTATCGTATCGTTCTACATCTCCAAATAGTTCAGGTACGCTCAAACAACCTTCTAAGCCAACTTGAGAGCCTTCTTTTTTTACAATTTCTGGGTTAATCACTTCGATGAGCCCATTACCATCATCTAATACAATAATCCGTTTAGATACATTAACTTGTGGTGCCGCTAAACCTACACCATCTGTTTTATACATCGTTTCCGCCATATCATCTAATAATTGACGAATCTTTTTATTTACAAACTCTACTGGTTCTGCAATTTGTTTTAATACAGGATGACCTGTTTTCATTACTTCTAAAACTGCCATATTCCCTCCTATACTGGATCCACATCTATATAGATATGGGGCAATGTAAATATATCTGAATGATACATGTATGATTTTAATTCTGATAAATCAATTCCACGAATCATAATACAAAGTCGATACATATCTCGTATCTTTGTGGCTCCATTTTCATAGGGCCCTAATATATCAATGCGCTGACCCACACAAGCCTGGCGCAAAGTGTTAGCCAATTCTGTCGCTCTTGTTCGCACCACTGAAAGCTTTTCATCCAATAAAGTAATTTGTATCATTTCACCGATTGGTGGATATAACAAGGCTTTTCTAGCCTCAATTTCTTCTAGATAAAAGCTAACATAATCATGATGTGTACTGTATTGAATGGCGTAATGTTCAGGACTATAGGTTTGTACCACTACTTTACCTGGTTTATCACCACGACCAGCTCGACCGGCCGCCTGAGTTAACAAATTAAATGTTCTTTCAGCTGCCGTATACACAGGAATATGCAATACAGAATCAGCTGTAATAATTCCTACTGCGGTAACATTTGAAAAATCATGTCCTTTTGCCACCATTTGTGTGCCCAATAAAATATCATATTGTCCAGCACCAAAGGCTTCTAAAATACGCTGAGATTCACCTTTTTTAGATGTCGTATCTTGATCTAAACGAGCAATTCTAGCTTGAGAGAATCGTTTTGCTAATTCTTCTTCTACCTTTTGTGTACCTGTACCGAAAAATTTAATCTTACTGCTACCACAATGCGGGCAAATTTGAGGAACCCTTTCATGATGGTCACAATAATGGCAACGCAAGTCCTGTCCTGCTTGATGATACACCATTGATATATCACAGTGAGGGCATTGGATAGGTTTACCACAATCTCGACACATCACAAATGTACTATGTCCTCGACGATTCAGCAAGAGAATTATTTGTTCCCGTTTTTGTAGCGTTTCTTGAATTAATGTATCCAATGCTATAGAAAATACAGAGTAATTTCCATAGAACATTTCTTCTTTCATATCCACAACGGTTACATTTGGCATAGGTTGATGAAAAATTCGATGCTCTAAAGATAACAACTGATGGATACCTTTGTCTGCTAAATAATAGGCCTGTATAGACGGTGTAGCCGACCCAAAAATAATTGGACATTGATGACTTTCACTGCGCCATCTTGCCACCATGCGTGCATCGTAGCGAGTCATATCCTGTTGTTTATAAGAAGGATCATGTTCCTCATCGACTATAATGAGACCAATATCTTCCGTTGGTGCAAACACTGCGGAACGAGCACCAATAATGATATGACTATCCTTTCGGCGTAAACGTTCCCAATTGTTGTAACGTTCCGATTTTGTTAACTGACTATGGAAGACCACAACTTCTTGTCCAAACTTTTCTACAAATCGTCTTACAATTTGCGTCGTTAACGCAATTTCTGGAACTAAAATAATAGCAATCTTATCTTGTCGAATTGTTTCTTGCGCAGCTTTTAGATACACTTGTGTTTTTCCGCTGCCTGTTACACCATGGAGTAAAAAAAATTTGTTTGTATGATTAACAATGCATTCCTGAATAGGATCATATACAGACTGCTGTGCCTCTGTCAGAGGAATGTCTATACTATCCACAACTTCCTCGTAGCGTGTTTTCGTCATTGCATAACGCCATTCCACATCGATATGAGAAGATTCTTTTACTTGCTTAATGACAGGCAAACTAAATCCTGCCAATCGCAGGGCACTCACCGAAGTTGCTCCATGCTCTACTAAGTATTTCGCTAACAAACGTTGCTTTCGTTTTTTCTCTGAAAAGAGTTCCACATGAAAGGAATTCTTAGGCACAAGCCATTCTATTTTTGGTCTGTCATAAGATTTTAATTTACTTTTATCAACAGTAAATAAGCTTAATGCCTCTGCAAAGGTGCATAGGTAATACTCACTTAGCTTACGAGCTGTACTCAGCATTTCCGCTGAAAACCAAGGCATTGGATCTAACACGGCTAATATAGGTTTAATCACAAATGGTGGATTTTCTATGTCACAATAACCTACAAGAATCCCCTCTTCTTTGGAGGCTCCCAACGGAACTGCCACACGAGTTCCAATAGGTACGTCCCCGAATGAGTCAGGTATTTCATAGGTTAAAGGTTTATTCAATTGTTTCGCAG
>CAUQZV010000016.1:0-32034 GCA_963522415.1 uncultured Veillonella sp.
GAAGTATTGATGAAATTGATGAGTTGCATCGTATTTGCAGCAAAATGTATACATCGATTGACTACATTTTCGACGTTTCCACCGGTGAACTCTCTTATGTATATGACAATATCACAGAAGATAATTTTACTGATGAATTGGCCTTAGTAAATGCTTGGGAAAAAAGGTATTTTTCCAAAGATGGAGAACCACTTCATACGCATGCAATAGCACCGCATGAGGGATGCATCACAGGGACTATGCACATAGATATGTCTCAGTTTATTCAAAAGGAGGAAGAAGAAATGGTTAGTGTAGATCCAGCTATAGAATTTACAGGGGAAGATATTCACGATTTGATTCCACAATATCTTCAAAATAGTTACGATATTTTGTATTCTATCTTACCAGGTACATATCATCGGGTATATCTATATGTAGAGAATGATGGAACCGTATGCCGTCAACTAGGGTATATCATTGTCGACGGTGAATATCTTACTTTTGAGGAGATGGTAGACCGTAAGGTGGTTTCTAAGGCGACTTATGATACTACGATGGAACAATTAGCACTGTGGTCGAATTACATGCGAAATGCATTTATTGCATGCCATCTTGAACCGTGGACGGTGTTCTCCTATATGATAGATGAAGAGCGACATATTTCCACTAACTTTGGTTACGATGTGTTAGCGGATCAAGCCTATGTTAATGAACTCTTTGACCTATGGTCTTATGAAAAACTAGGCATTAAGAGTCCTAACTTATCTGAAGAGAAAATAGCATCTATTGTTCCAGAAAATGAGTATGCCAAATTTTAATATGAAGGAGTCTAGGATTGACAAATCATAAAATAGTTGCAGGCCTAGCTTGTTTGTGTATAGGGGCGCTTTCTCATATTGTTCATGCCAATACTATAGATGAGCAAGGTAAACTGCTAGACCAGATGGAGCGTTCTATATCTCATGTAGAGCAAAAGGAAACGCCGTCTTTCACAGTTCTTACAGTGGGGATAGTACCTCAAAATATAAATCAACTGTCTAGTGATGAACCAGAATTTTTAATTCACCATATTGAACTATCTCAGGTTCCACCAGAGTTTAGTTTTCTGCAAGAGATGGTGGCTAAGAAAGAACATCAATCGTATGGGGTAGAAACAATTAATACCTTGTTGCAGGAACTTAATACAGCTTTACTAGATAGAGGTTACGTTACCTCTAAGGTCTATATGGAGCCTCAAAATATAGGGAGTGGTACACTTAGCTTATCATTGCTGGTAGGAACTGTGGAAGAAATACAATTTAAGGGTGTGGCAGGTAATTATACAAACGCATTAGCCTTTCATAAGGAGCATATCTTAAACATACGGAAGATAGAACAAACTGTAGATAATTTAAATACAGTGCCCCATCAGAAGGCTACGGTACAGTTACAACCGGGAAGTAAGTTAGGTACATCTATAGTGGTATTTCAGATAGAAAATAAGTCTAAAGTAGAAATTAACACCGGATTTGATAATTTTGGTAATGAAGGGACAGGGCGCTTGCAAGGGAATGTGTCTATCACAGTGGGTAGACCATTAGACCGTAGTGATACCTTGTACTATAGCTTAACGAAATCTAGACACTCAGATAGTATCAATGTAAGCAAATCGAGTTATGTATCATACCAAATACCTATCGGACATGATAGCATTACCCTTAGCCATTCTAATTCAGACTATCAACAACGAGTTAGCTATGCCATTAAACCATTTATTTCTAGCGGTAACTTTACTAGCGATGAGCTAAGGTTGAAGCATGTATTACATAGGAATAGCCAACAGATTACAGAATTAGTGCAAGGTCTTACGCATAAGACAAGGCATTCTTTTATTAATGGTAGTGAAATTGATGTGCAACGGAGAAATACTACGTCTTGGTCCATAGGAATACATCAAAAACGATATGGCAAGAATGGGAGTTTAGATTGGTTGGTGCAATATGAAAGAGGTGTTCCTTGGTGGGCTAGTCCTGGACCTACCGATTATTTAGGAGAAGCTACCACACAATATCATATATATACTGGGAAAGTGAACTATCAGCATGCAATGACTCTTTGGAATCGGAAAGCAACCTATACAATGGAAGCGAAAGGACAGTATACGAATAGTAAGCTCTATAGTAGTGAGTTCTTTACTATTGGTGGATGGTATACGGTGCGTGGGTTTACCGGTGATAGAAATCTAGCTGCAGAACGAGGGTTCTATGTACGTAATACTTTAGATGTATCATTAAATCAGAACCATACACTATATATAGGTTTGGATTATGGCAAAGTGTACGGTAAATCTACGGAAGATATATTGGGTACAGAGCTATGGGGTGGAGCCATTGGTATGAAAGGACATTACGGAAGTGCTAACTATAATATATTTCTGTCCACACCATTAATAATACCAAATGGATTTAGAGTGCCATATCGAGTCCTAGGAATACAGATGAGTGCTGCCTTCTAATCGCGGTTAGGTGATTCAGTATTTTGCCTTGCAAAAGGTGGGGATTATTACTATAATAAAGGATAGATTGAAATGTTTCTTTCACAGGAGGTTACCATGAGCTATGTAAAACAGCAAGACCCTAAAGTTCAAGAAATGATTGAATTGGAGTTGGGTCGTCAACGCAACAAATTAGAAATGATTGCATCGGAAAACTTTGTGTCTCAAGCTGTGATGGAAGCACAAGGTAGCGTATTGACAAATAAATACGCAGAAGGATATCCACATAAACGTTATTACGGTGGATGTGAATATGTCGACATGGTAGAAGAGTTGGCTATTGAAAGAGCGAAACAACTGTTCGGCGCAGAACATGTGAATGTACAACCTCATTCTGGCTCTCAAGCGAACTTTGGCGTATACTTTGCGTTATTAGAGCCAGGTGACACGATTATGGGGATGAATTTATCCCATGGTGGACATTTAACACATGGATCTCCAGTGAATGTATCTGGTAAATATTTTAATATTATTCCTTATGGCGTTGATGCAGAAACAGGTCGCATTGATTATGATGAAATGCGTAAAATTGCTCAAGAGCATAAGCCTAAAATGATCATTGGTGGTGGCAGCGCCTACTCCCGTCAAATCGACTTCAAAACAATGGCAGATATTGCCCATGAAGTAGGAGCTATTTTCATGGTAGATATGGCACATTTTGCTGGTTTAGTGGCAGCAGGATTGCATCCAAATCCAGTGGAGTATGCTGATATTGTAACTACTACTACACATAAAACATTGCGTGGACCACGTGGTGGCATGATTATGTGTAAAGAAGAATATGCAAAAGCGATTGATAAGTCTATCTTCCCTGGCATTCAAGGTGGTCCTTTAATGCATGTCATCGCTGCTAAGGCAGTAGCATTTGGTGAAGCTTTACAACCAGAGTTTAAAGAGTATGCAAAACAAGTGATTGTGAATGCTCAAACATTAGCAGAAGCGTTACAACAAGAAGGCTTTACTATTGTGTCTGGTGGTACTGATACACATGTATTATTAGTAGATTTACGTACTGTTGGTTTAACTGGTAAAGTGGCTGAACATGTATTGGACGAAGTGGGTATTACATGTAACAAAAACACAATTCCATTTGATCCAGAAAGTCCATTTGTTACATCTGGCATCCGTTTAGGTACACCAGCATTAACAACTAGAGGTTTGAATGCAGAAGATATGAAAGAAATTGCAAGTATCATTTCTCTAGTGTTGAAACAACCAGAAGATGCTGCTGTATTGGCAGAGGCAAAACAACGTGTAGCAACACTTTGTGAAACATATCCAATGTATGCTTAATTAATAAAAAGGAAATAAATAAGATGAACGTAAATGTAATGACACATCCTTTGATTCAACACAAAGTGACGTTGATTCGATCTGTAGAAACTGGCACAAAAGATTTCCGCCAATTATTAGAAGAAATTGCTTTATTAATGGGCTATGAAATTACACGTGATTTACCATTAGAAGATGTGAAAGTGCAAACTCCATTAGTAGAAGCTATTGGCAAACAAATCGCTGGCAAAAAATTGGGTATCGTTCCGATTCTTCGTGCTGGTTTAGGTATGGTGAATGGCTTGTTAGAATTAATGCCAATGGCAAAAGTAGGTCATGTAGGTATGTATCGTGACCCTGAAACATTGCAACCAGTGGAATACTATTGCAAATTACCATCTGACTTAGCAGAACGTCGTATTATCGTAACAGATCCAATGTTGGCTACAGGTGGTAGTGCAGCAGCAGCGATTTCTTTGTTGAAAGAAAAAGGTGCTAAAGACATTCAATTAATGTGTTTAGTGGCAGCCCCAGAAGGTGTAGAAGTTGTGAATAAAGCGCATCCTGACGTACGCATCTATGTAGCTGCATTAGATGAAAAATTAAATGACCATGGATATATTTTACCTGGTCTTGGTGATGCGGGAGATCGTATTTTCGGTACGAAATAAACGGTGTTGCCCGAAGAGTAGTGCGCGTTTCTTTTCAGTGACGCGCATTATTTTTATAAGAAAGGGTATATATGGCTAAAAAGAAAACAGTTTTTTTCTGTTCTGAATGTGGAAATGAGTCATCGAAATGGTTTGGTCGTTGTACCGCTTGTGGCGCCTGGAATACAGCAGTAGAAGAAGAACTGCAACCGGAAGTTAAAACGAAGCATGTAGCATCTTATCGACCGGTACAAGACGAAGACAATAAGCCAAAGGCTTTGACAGAGATTGAGGTAGGAGCTATTGCCCGCATTACTTCTGGATATGGGGAAATTGACCGTGTTCTAGGTGGTGGTATTGTACCAGGTGCATTGATTTTGCTAGGTGGGGACCCAGGTATTGGTAAGTCCACCTTACTATTGCAAGTATCTGGTCGTATTGCAGAAGAGTCTGGTAAGGTTCTATATGCATCTGGAGAAGAATCAGATATGCAGTTAAAGCTGAGAGCTCATCGACTAGGTATCAATTCTTCAAATCTATTAGTGCAGGCAGAAACTAATTTAGATACCATATTGAATGAAGCTAAACGAAGTCAACCAATGCTGCTTGTGATTGACTCCATCCAAACTATGTATGTAGGCTCTGTAGAATCTGCACCGGGTAGTGTCAGTCAGGTTCGTGAATGTACGGCTAGATTGTTGCGCTTTGCAAAAGATCAAGATATTCCCGTGATTATCATTGGGCATGTAACAAAAGACGGTACCATTGCAGGACCTCGTATGCTAGAGCATATGGTAGACGTAGTACTATATTTTGAAGGGGAACGGTCCTATCAATTCCGCATTTTACGAGGTATTAAAAACCGCTTTGGATCGACTTCAGAATCAGGGCTATTTACTATGGAAGAAGAAGGGTTAGGAGAACTTCTTAATCCTTCAGCAACTTTATTAGCAGAGCGCTCAGAAGAAGAAACAGGATCTGCTATCATGGCATACCTAGAAGGAGTGCGACCTATCTTAGTAGAAGTGCAAAGTTTAGTGGTATCTACAGCGTTTGGCATGCCACGTCGAACAGCGATTGGTTATGATTTAAATAAGCTGATTTTGCTCCTAGCCGTATTAGAAAAACGCTGTGGCTTTACCTTGGGGAATAAAGATGTGTATGTTACTATCATTGGTGGTTTAAAAGTCAATGAACCGGCATGTGATTTAGCGATGGCAGTGGCGATTATTTCTAACTTAAAAAATAAACCTGTACCTCCAGATATGGTGATTTTAGGTGAAGTAGGATTGACTGGTAATATTCGTAGTATTCCACGCATAGAACAACGGATAGGAGAAGCAAAAAAGCTTGGATTTAAACAATTTATTATCCCTGCTGGAAATGTAAAACAATTAAAAGGAATGCATGACGGTATCTCCATACAAGGTGTTACTAGTATTCAAGAGGTAATGAAAAGTATATTCTAAACCTATTTGCTGAGTTCTTAGTATGATTCATTCGTGAGAATCACGGATAGGTATAGTATACTTTTATAAAAAGGAGGAGGTGACCATATGATCTATAAATTATTGCGCTATGCTATTGCTATCTTATTTGGTAGTATGGGATACGTCGGTACGGATGCTCTATCAACGCTTATGGTATCTGTATGGGATGAAAAGATGCTACAGATGGGCGTATTTGGGATATCTGTCATTATGATATTGTACTATACCATAAGTATTTTAGTAGCGGCGATTATTGGCTATTTAGTGTCCCAGTATATTTTACGCTTAGGCTTAAGTGTAGCAAAACAAATTGAACGTATTTTAAGTCGGGTTCCTAGTCAACAACTAGTGGCTGGCACGATAGGATTATTATTTGGACTCATTATTGCTAATTTAATTGGTGTGGCTTTTGAGCGGGTGCCAATTATTGGCTCATACTTACCTATCGCGCTTAGTGCTGTATTGGGCTATATTGGCATTCGTTTAGGGATGGATAAAGGGCCAGACTTATATAAAGCTACGGTATCCTATACGTTTAGAGGATTAATTAATAAGGGTAGAACACCTAAAGAATCAAAAGTAAAAGAAATCCGAACTTCTTCTGCCAAGGTCTTAGATACATCGGTTGTCATAGATGGTCGAATTTTAGATATTGTGAATACAGGATTTTTAGAAGGTCCTTTCATAATACCTGTATTTGTACTAGAAGAATTACAAAAATTGTCTGATTCTGCGGATACCATGAAAAGAAATCGAGGCAGACGAGGGTTAGACTTATTACAGACAATGCGTGAAAAATTAACAAATTCTATGGAAATCATTGATGTTGACTATGAAGATCTGTCAGAAGTAGATTTGAAATTGATTCGCCTTAGTATGGATAAACATTGGAAACTGATAACGAATGATTTTAATCTGAATAAAATAGCTACCTTGCAAGGTGTTGCGGTGTTGAATTTAAATGATTTGGCGAATGCGATTAAGCCAAAAATGATGAGCGGTGAAACCTTACAAGTACGCATTATGAAAGCTGGTAAAGAACCACATCAAGGGGTTGCCTATTTAGATGACGGCACTATGATTGTTGTGGAAAATGGTGTAGACTATGTGGATCAAACAGTAAATGTTGTAGTTACCTCTGTCTTACAAACTAGTGCGGGACGAATGATTTTTGCCCGTGTAGAGGAATCAAATTCCTAGAAAGGGAGTACCATGATTAGTTGTATCTTATTAGCGGCAGGTGCAGGGCGCCGAATGGGCTATACAGATAATAAAGTATGTATGCCATTGGGACAGTATACAGTGCTACAATGGAATTTACATCATATGAAACAATGGGAAGGCTTAGAAGAAGTCATTGTGGTTGTATCGGAGCAAGATCAGTTTTCGATTCAAGAGCAAGTGGAAGCTATGCAGGTACCGTGGGTGATACAATATGTTATTGGTGGAGCAGAACGACAAGACTCTGTAGTAGCTGGACTTTCACAGGTAGCAAATGAAGCAGAAATCATACTTGTTCATGACGGAGCAAGACCATTGGCGAAGAAAGAGTTAGTTCATCGAGTAGTTGAGGGAGCTAAAGCATATGGAGCTGCGGTGCCCGCCATTCCTGTGGTAGATACGATAAAACGTGTAAATGCTGAGGGATATGTAGAAGAAACGTTACTACGTTCTGAATTATATAGAATGCAAACACCACAAGGGTTTCAAACAGCTGTTTTATTAGATGCTTATGTCTATGCGGAAGAACACAGATATAAAGGAACCGATGATGTATCCTTAGTAGAGTTTCAAGGAAAGGCAGTGCACATTGTGGAAGGGGATAGAAAAAATATTAAATTAACGGTCCCTGAAGATGTGGCGATTGCTAAGAAATATTTAGGAGTGGAACCGATGATGCGAATTGGTTACGGTTATGATATTCACCGTTTCAAAAAGGGACGACCTTGCGTACTAGGTGGTGTCTCTATTGATAGCCCTATTGGTCCTGATGGGCATTCTGATGCGGATGTGTTGATTCATGCCCTTATGGATGCTATGTTGGGGGCAGCAGGAATGCGAGATATTGGGTATTATTTTCCTCCAGAAGATGATGCTTTCAAAGGGATTTCTAGTAGGCTATTATTAGAAAAAGTGGTACAATTATTAAAGGACTCAAATTTTGGAATCTACAATGCAGATATCATGGTCATTGCAGAAGCTCCTAAATTGAAGCCTCATATCGAAAAAATGAAAGAAAATCTAAGTGCTGATTTAGGTATCCCGCTTAGTAGAATTAGTATTAAAGCAACGACAAATGAAGGGTTAGGTGCCTTGGGAAGAACAGAAGGTATAGCCGCACAAGCTGTTGTTTCAATGTATGAAAGAGAGGAGTTATAACTCATGAAAGTTCGTTTTGCACCGAGTCCAACCGGTCCATTTCATATCGGTGGAGCTCGCTCCGCATTATTTAACTATTTATTAGCTCGCAAGGAGCAAGGTACATTCTTATTGCGCGTGGAAGATACTGACCAAGCCCGTTCCACTCGTGAAAGTGAAGAAAATATCAAAGCTGCTCTTAAATGGCTTGGTATGGATTGGGATGAAGGTGTTGACGTAGGGGGCGAACATGGTCCATATCGTCAAACAGAACGTTTAGATATTTACGACCAAGTAACACAACAATTATTAGAATCTGGTCATGCTTACGAATGCTATTGTTCCCAAGAAGAATTAGATAGTGTTCGGGAAGAACAATTAGGTCGTGGTGAAACGCCTAAATACAATGGCCATTGCCATCATTTAACAGAAGAACAAAAGACAGCTTACAAAGCTGAAGGTCGTAAACCGACCATCCGTTTACGTGTACCATTACATGAAACAGTAGCATTTGATGATATGGTTCGTGGTCACGTATCCTTTGAATCGAATGGTATTGGTGATTTCGTTATTGTAAAATCCGATGGGATTCCTGTCTATAACTATGCCGTAGTAGTGGACGATCACACAATGGGTATTTCACATGTTATTCGTGCGGAAGAACATTTATCGAACACACCACGCCAAATCGTAATCTACAAAGCCTTAGGTTGGGATGTACCAACATTTGGACATATTTCCTTGATTATGGGCAAAGATGGCAAAAAAATGAGTAAACGTCATGGTGCTACCTCTGTAGAACAATACCGTGAATTAGGTTATTTGCCAGAAGCGATTGTGAACTTTTTGGCACTATTGGGCTGGGCTCCTGACGGAGAGGAAGAATTGTTCACGAGGGAAGAGTTGTGTCAAAAATTCTCTATGGATAGAGTGGCAAAAAATCCTGCTGTCTTTGACATCGACAAATTGAACTACATTAACTTTAACTACATGAAACAATTGACACCAGAAGCATTGTATGAATTATGCTTGCCTCACTTGGTGAAAGCTGGCTACGCTAGTGAAAGCCCATCTGCAGAGGAACAAGCATGGTTGACTATGCTTTGCACTTGTGTGAAAGACCACATTAGTTATGGTGCACAAATTGTAGATGAAGTAGGTATGTTCTTCCAAGATGACATTCTAGAAGATGCAGAACATGAAGAAGACATCGCGGCTGTGAAAGCAGAAGAATCTTACCCAACAGTGATTGGTGCTTTCAAAGAAAAAATTGAATCTATGGAAGAGATTACCCCAGATGCTGTCAAAGTAGCAATCAAAACGATTATGAAAGAAACTGGATTGAAAGGCAAATTTGTATTTATGCCAATTCGTATTGCTACGACAGGTCAAATGCATGGTCCAGACTTGAATTATATTATTACCTTATTTGGCAAAGAAAAAGTACTTCGCCGTTTAGGCTAGGTGCATACAAGGAGGCTATTTCTAATGAGAGAACTGACAGTTTTCAATACGATGACCCGCGAAAAATCAGTGTTCCAACCTGTGAAAGAAGGGGAAGTTAGCATCTATGTATGCGGTGTAACGCCATATAATCACCCTCATATCGGCAATGCACGCCCTTTCGTGACTTGGGATACCATTCGTCGCTATTTGAGCCACGTGGGCTACAAAGTGACATATATCCAAAACTTTACCGATGTGGATGACAAAATTATCAACACATCCAATGGTGAAGGTGTGGCGTGGAATGTAATTTCTGATCGTTATATTGATGCGTATTATGATGTGATGGATGCATTACATGTACGTCGTGCCGATGTGTATCCTCGCGTGTCCACCCATATGGAAGAAATCATTGCTATGATTAGCACATTAATTGACAATGGCTATGCCTATGCGGTGGATGGCGATGTATATTATCGTGTAGAAAAATTTGAACATTATGGAAAATTATCCGGTCGTACTTTGGACGATATGGAAGCCGGTGCTCGTGTAGATGTAGATGATCGCAAGGAAAATCCTATGGACTTTGCTTTATGGAAAGCTGCAAAACCAGGGGAACCATTCTGGGAAAGCCCTTGGGGACAAGGTCGTCCAGGTTGGCACATTGAATGTTCTGCGATGAGTCAAAAATATTTGGGCGAAGAGTTTGACTTCCACGGTGGTGGATCTGATTTAATTTTCCCTCACCATGAGAATGAAATTGCTCAATCCGAAGGTTGCTCTGAACATCATCCAGCGGTACGCTATTGGGTTCACAATGGATTTATTACTATTAACCAAGAAAAAATGAGTAAATCTTTGAATAACTTCTTCTTGGTGAAAGATATTCTAGAGCAATATAGTGCGGATGCATTGCGGTTCTTCTTGTTGAGCACACATTATCGTAGTCCATTGGATTTCAGTGATGAACGCTTGGATGAAGCGACTAAGGCTATTGAACGATTCCAAACTGTGATTGACAACTTATTGTACTTAGAAAGTCGTCCAGAAGGATTGTGTGAACTTGAAGCAGCAGAACTATTGAAAAATGCTCGTAACTATAAAGAAGAGTTTGAAGCTGCTATGAGCGATGATTTCAATACCGCCCTTGCTACAGCTCCTATCTACGGATTGGCGAAAGAAATTAACATTTACTACCAATCTGTTCAAAGTTGTGATGGCACTGTATGCCATAGCACAATTGGGGAAGTAAAAGAAATTTTTAAATTGATGTTAGACATTCTAGGCTTACTAGAAGATGGCTGGAAAGGTCAAGAAAGTAGCACAGAAGAATATAATCAATTGATGGAAGTGATCTTAAATATTCGTCAATGTTGCCGTGAGCAAAAACAATGGGGCATTGCAGACTCCATTCGTGATGAATTGGCAAATATTGGCATTGTCATCGAAGATTCCCCACAAGGGGCACGGTGGAAAAAACGTGAACTTTAATCGATACAAACAGCTACGATCTATGGCGATTGATAAATTAAAATCTTCAGTGAAAGTAGAAGCAAATGGAGAGGGTCCTTTAGAGGACTCTCTTATGCTTGCTTATATTGGTGACGGTGTGTACACTTTATTTATCAGAAATCGTGTAGTAGAAACGGGCATTACAAAAACACAAATACTTCATGATGTAGTGACGTCATTTATTAATGCAAAAGCACAGGCAAAGGTGTTGTTAGCATTAGAACCTAGCCTTACAGAAGAAGAATTGCTTGTAGCAAAACGGGCTCGCAATAGCAATGTGCACGTGCCCAAAAGTGCCAGTGTACAGGAGTATCGTATGAGTACAGCCTTTGAGGCACTGTTGGGGTATACCTATCGCGAAGGGGATGAAGAGAGGCTAAAAGCTCTCATGGAATTCGCTTTTGCTGAAACGTTGTCACGTATGTAAAGAAAAAATCGCGATATATTCAGGTTTGCTTTGTCACGTTCATAACCGGTATTTGGAATAAGGGAAGAGCACGGCATACCCCCTCTCAAACGGTATTTCATAATGTTTGTTCGGGGGCATACCGTGCTCTTCTTGTGTTTTCTAGATTAGAGAAAATTGAACGTGACATCCCTAGAATATGTCGCACTTTTTCGGTATGTGCTAGTTTGAGTGACAACGTTACAGCGGATGGTGCTCAGAGGAGAGGGAAGACCGCCACACATTCCTCTACAAACTGATCCTACGGTAGGTTTGCTCCGGAACATGTGGCGTTCTTCTTGGTCTTTGGCTAATCATCACAAAGCCACAGACTTTTTATAACAGATACAATATATCTTTATTGAAGCCTATGACATATTTCTCTATACCTATATAGGGTGACAACGTTACAGCGGATGGTGCTCAGGTGGAAAGGGAAGAGCACGGCATACCCCCTCCTAAAGGGTATTTCATAATGTTTGTTCGGGGGCATACCGTGCTCTTCTTGTGTTTTCTATATTAGAAAAAATTGAACGTGACATCGTATAGAATGAATCGCACTTTTCATTATGTGCTAGTGGCAGTGAGAAAATTTCAGTGGCAGCGCTCATGTGGTATGTTGGGAGTTGTCTTGTTTTAGTGGTATAATAGAACAATAGCTTAGTGCTATCTAAGCTTTGGTATAGGGTTTACTGATATAAAAATATATTCTGTAATATTGTTGCTTTGTAGTATTGATATGGTTAGAATATATACCGCAATATGTTTTGTAAGATGTTACTACGTGTTGTTAGGTTTGCTTTTAGGAAAGTTTGAGGTTTTCATGGATACGTTTATTGTGGGTCGTAATGCTGTGCGTGAGGCACTAAAATCAGATCGTGGGATTCATCGTATTTTAGTGGCGGAAGGTAAGCAAGGGGGCTCTCTTTCAGAGATATTGGGTTTGGCAAAGTCTAAGGGTGTAGAAATTCGTCGTGTGAAAGAACGGGAGTTACAAAAATATCCTAGTGATGTGTCGAATCAAGGTGTAGTAGCATTGGTGAATGCTGTGAAGTTCCAAGAGTTACAAGATGTGCTGCTGCAATGTACGGAAGAACATCCGTTGTTGATTTTAACGGATGGTGTGGAAGATCCTCATAACATGGGAGCCATCATTCGTACGGCTGAGTGTGTGGGAGCTACGGCGGTGCTCATTCCAAAACGCCATAATGCGCCAATTAATGCCACTGTAAGTAAAACATCTGCAGGGGCTGTGGAATCGATTCCATTGGTGCAAATTGGTAATGTAGCGCAGACTATTGAGCAATTAAAAAGCCAAGGCTTCTGGGTGATGGGGGCTCATATGGACGGGACTGTTATGTACGATGTGAATATGACAGGTCCTATTGTATTGGTTATAGGGAACGAAGGGAAAGGCTTAAGTCGTTTAACAAAAGAGCTATGTGATGTATTGGTAACGATTCCGATGTTTGGCACTATTAACTCATTAAATGCATCGGTAGCAGCGGCGATTCTTTTATATGAAGCGAGACGTCAACGATAATAGGTATACTATGAAAAAGGATATTTTAATTGTAGATGGATATAATGTTATTTTTGATTGGGCTGATTTAAAGTCTCTCAGCAAGGAGTCTTTAGAACATGCTAGATTAGAACTACGTCATCGTTTACTCAATTATGGCAGTTATAAGGGATATAAGATTATTTTAGTGTTTGACGGTAAGCATGCTCCGTTTACAGCAGATGAACAACGTATATCATCTGACTTTATTGAAGTATTCACAGGAACGCATGAGACGGCAGATGCTTATATTGAACGTGAAGTCTTTAGCAAAAAAGGTCAATATAAGACGATTTATGTTGTCACTAGTGATGGAGAAGAGCAAAACCAAATTTTAGGGTTTGGCGGTCTTCGTATATCTGCTCGTGAATTGTGCCATCAAATTGAGTTGGCAAAACAGGAAGAGCGTAAACGCTATACGGGGCATCATAGAAGAGATGCTATGACATTACAACGTAATGAATTGGGCGCGCATATTGATGGAGATGTGGCTGAAAAATTAGAACGTATGAGACGAGGGGAGCTATGAGAATAGTTCCTTTTGTTATAAGTGATTTGATAAGCTCCATAGAGCAATACCCAAATGCATAGTGGTATCCTATGATAGATTCACATAATGATGACATATAAAAAAGAGGGTTAACTAAGAGAAATAGTATTTCTCCTTGTTAACCCTCTTTTAGAGTTCATTATAGAGCATTTACTTTAGCTGCTAAGTTGGATTTTTTGCGAGCTGCAGTATTTTTATGAAGAACGCCTTTGGAGGCTGCTTTATCAATTACGCTTGTAGCATGAACTAGTGCTTTTTTAGCTTCTTCTACAGCGCCTGCTTGAGCAGCTTCTACAGTCTTACGAGTAGCTGTACGAATTTGAGATTTTACAGCAGAGTTTTTCGCACGACGTTCAGCATCCGTTTTTACGCTTCTAATACTGGATTTAATATTTGGCAATTGAGTCACCTCCTTGTGATTTACTGTATTATTACTAAAGTAGTATATCATAGGGCGTACAGTTTTGCAACTATTTTTATATTTACTCTAAGGAATATTGGCTTATATAGCAAGGGTTCATACAGGAATACCCTCTATTTTCATCACTCATGAGAGCAGGAAATATGATATAATTAAGGGTGCATAAATTTATTAATAGGAGATGCTTATATGAAAAAATTAATGGTTATAGATGGCAGTAGTTTATTATATCGTGCATTTTTTGCGCTTCCACCACTACAAAATGCTCTAGGGGTTCCTACCAATGCGGTGTATGGATTCTTAACAATGCTTACAAAACTGTATGAGGAAATCAATCCTGATTATATCGCAGTTGCCTTTGATAAAGGTAAACAAACATTCCGTATGGACATTTACGAAGACTATAAAGGAACTCGTCAAAGTGCACCAGATGAATTGCGTCCACAATTTAGCTTGATCCGTGAAGTATTAGAATCTTTGGGGATTATTGTGATTGAACAAGAAGGCTTTGAAGGCGATGATATCATTGGTTCTTTAAGTAAAAAATGGGGTTCTACTGACTTACAAGTCCATATTATTACTGGAGATAGAGATAATTTGCAATTAGTAGATGAGTATACTAGTGTGTTCTTAACGAAAAAGGGCATCACTGATATGCTTCATGTGACTATGGCAAATATGGAAGAACTCTATGGGTATGGTCCTCAAATGGTGATTGAAATGAAATCTCTCATGGGGGACTCTTCAGATAATATCCCAGGTGTGCCTGGTGTTGGTGAAAAAACAGCGCTTAAACTATTGACTCAATATGGTACGTTAGAGGGCGTGTATGAACATATTGAGGAACAAAAGGGAAAACTAAAAGAACGATTAGTAGACAATAAAGACTTAGCGTTTATTTCTCATCAACTAGCTACCATCAAAACAGATATGGATATGCCTTATGAACTAGAGCAATTTGTTCCTGTTGTACATCGTAGTGAAGTGACTCCATTATTTGAAAAATTAGGCTTTCATGCAGTAACACCAAGATTACTAAAAGCAATGGGCGTGACAGACGAAGGGACTTTATTCGATCAATTCTTAGCTCCACCCGCAGAAGAAATTGAATTAACGCATGTTACAGAAGTGCCACAAGAATTTTATGAAGATAAAATCATCAGTGTCATTCTAAAAGAGGCTGGAACACATCCATTCAGAACCATAGAAGCTTTATATCTATATAATGGGGATACTCAATTAGTTGTGAATGGATTTGTAGATGTAGCACATATGGAAACAGTGTTTGAAGGGGCTACAGAAGTTGTTACAGATAATGCGAAGTTGCTATTTGAAGTGTTAGGTACTGACACAACAGGTAATATTTCTATTATGAAAGAAGATTCTGTTCATATTAAAGATGTTACATTAATGGCTTACTTATTAGATCCTACACGAGCAAATTATGGTATGACCTATTTATGTGAGCGATTTGGACAATCTTCTATTCCAGCAACAGAAAATGAAATGGAATGGGCTCTACAAGCGCAAAGTTTATATCGAATGAATGACATAGCTACAGAAGAGATGAAGACTGCTGGTGTATGGGAGTTATATAAAATAATTGAATTGCCATTATTACGTACACTTTGTGTATTAGAAAAAAATGGCATTTACATGGACGTAGATCAATTACATACTACATTGGAACGCTTCAAAGTAGAGGTTAGTGCATTGCAAGAGAAAATCTATGCGTTAGTAGGGGAAACTTTCAATATTAATTCGCCGAAACAATTAGGTGTTATCTTGTTTGAAAAATTACAATTGCCAGTCATTAAGAAAACAAAAACAGGTTATTCTACGGATGCTGAAGTCCTAGACATGCTTAGAAATGACCATGAAATTGTAGAACAGATTTTAGCCTATCGTTCAGTGGTTAAATTAGTATCTACGTATTTAGAAGGGTTCGAAGGACTTGTAAATCCTCATACCAACCGCATTCACACTTCTTTTAATCAGATGGTAACAGCCACTGGTCGTTTAAGTAGTTCCGATCCGAATTTACAAAACATTCCTGTACGCAGTGAAAAAGGCCGTGAAATTCGTGCGTTATTTAAACCTCATGATGGATATGATATGTTCGTCAGCGCCGATTATTCCCAAATTGAGTTGCGTATTTTAGCCCATTTATCTGAGGATCCAGCGTTGATTCAAGCGTTCCAAAATGGTGAAGATATTCACCGTTTTACCGCAGCAGAAGTACTAGGTAAAGCGTTAGATGAGGTAACTCCTCTAGAACGTTCGCATGCGAAAGCCATTAATTTTGGTATTATCTATGGAATTAGTGATTTTGGTTTGTCTCGTGACTTAGGTATTACAAGAGCAGAAGCAAAAGAATATATTGAGCTATATTTCAGTCGGTATCCACAAATTAAAGGGTATATGGACCGCATGGTACAAGAAGCCCATGAAACAGGCTCTGTACGAACTATGTTTGGTCGTGTTCGCCCATTACCTGACATTAATAGCCGTAACTTTAATCGTCGATCCTTTGCGGAGCGCACAGCTATGAATACGCCAATTCAAGGGACGGCTGCAGATATCATTAAATTAGCTATGAATCATGTAGAAGAAGCGCTAGAAGAGCAAGGCTTACAATCTCGTATTTTATTACAGGTACATGATGAACTAGTGCTAGAAGTGATAGCATCAGAACAAGATCAAGTAGAAACATTGTTGCGGAATTGTATGGAACAAGTAGTGACATTACGAGTGCCATTGCAGGTAGATGTGCACAGTGCAAACAACTGGGCAGATGTAAAATAGTAGATTCATAGAATTTCTATACAGAATGTTTGTGTATAATCATATGACTAGAATCAAATGTGGGGTGAAAATATGTATAAAATCGGACTCACAGGAGGTATTGCCTCTGGTAAAAGTACAGTGTTACGATGGTTACAAAAAAAAGGTGTTCCCTATATTGATGCAGATGTAGTGGCTAGAGAAGTTGTTGAGCCAGGAACGCCAGGATTACAAGAATTGGTACAGGCTTTTGGACCTAATACAGTGCTAGAAGATGGCACGTTACATCGTGTCTATATTGGTAGTTTTGTATTTTCTGATTCTAAAGCCTTAGAGACGATTAATTCTATATTGCAACCTCATATTAGACGGCGTATACAGGAATTGACAGAAGAATGGGAAGCTAAGGGAAAACGGGCTATCATCTATGATATACCATTGCTGTTTGAAACAGATTGGCATAAGCAGATGGATGAGATTTGGCTTGTCTATGTCAACCCTGTGACACAGCTAGAACGTTTGATGAAACGAAATTCTTATTCTGAACAAGAGGCACTTGATCGTATTCATAGTCAAATGAGTTTAGATGAAAAGCGAAAATTAAGTGCTGTTGTGATAGATAATTCTGGGACTATGCAACAGTTAGAAAAACAATTACGTAAATTGTGGAAAACAGCGAAAATTCACTTTCAGAAGGAGGAAGTATGAGGGTATCCACAGCATTTGCTTGGTTAATCGTTGTCCTAACGGTCTACTATGTACAATACGGACAACCCTATTTAGCCAGACAATATGCGTATCCGTTAGCATATGAAAGTACGGTAATGAAAAATGCATCCACCTATCATGTCAGACCATCCATGGTGGCGGCTGTGATCTACACAGAAAGTAAGTTTGATACAAATGCAAAATCTTTACCAGGTGCTTTAGGATTGATGCAGTTAATGCCAGATACAGCACACTGGATCGGAGAACAATTGAATCAACCGAGCTTATCCGACCAAGATATCAAGGAACCACACACGAATATACAATTAGGGACTTGGTATTTAGCGCATTTATTAGATGAGTTCAAGGGCAATGAAATCTTAGCCTTAGCAGCCTATAATGCAGGGCGTGGTCACGTGGAGGAATGGATGCAAACCTATGGTTGGGATGATAATTTTGATGATATAGATAAAATTCCGTTTCCAGAAACAAAAGATTACGTGAAACGGGTGATGGCTCATGAAGAACAGTATCAGTCATTGTATAGTCAATTACGATAAGGAACAAATCCATGGATGCAATTATAAAAGAATGTGAAAACCTCGATTTAGCTTGGTTGGAACCTACCATTGGAGACTTTCACTTAGTGGTGGAACAACAAGCCATATCGTCAACTATATATAGTCTCTTTTATTATACAAATGATAAAAATTGGCGTTGGTCAGTCCTCTATGATACAGAAGTAGGGGATTATATGGTGCGTATTTCTGTGCCTTTAGTAGAGTTTGTAGACATTGCTTTCATAAGAGAATCTTTAACGCCATTTATGGAGAACTTAAAAGCCAACTATAAAGCATCTATTACGACACGATTTATGGCACCCCAAGAAGGATTTGTCTACGAATACAAGAAGAAGGGTATACCTCAGTGGAATTATGTAGCGGCATTACCAGAAACAATTGAAGGATATCATTTAGATGTGACGCCACATACAGCATTAGATATGATTAATGGATCCTATATTATCGGTACCTATATCAAAGATAATGAGGAAACAGGAGTAGTCTTGTTCTACAATACATTCCGAGATGAATTTTTTGGTGAAACTAGGCAGCAAGGCTATCCAGGAATTACACATGAATTGGATGCGACTACGATAGACAAATTTGAGCAAGCTTTGACGAATCATTTACAAGAAGTATTACTGAGTTTATAACTTACCTAGGGCATTCAATTAAATGAATGTCAGTATTCTCTAGGTAGCGTATAATGGTAATACTCTTGTATAGTAAATACAATTAGGATAGGGGTAGTATTTTGGAACAAATCCGAATAGAAAAACTAGGAAAATCCTTTGGGATACGAGAAATCTTTTCCAATGTATCCTTTACCATACGACAAGGAGAACGTCTCGCTTTAGTGGGCCCTAATGGGGCTGGTAAATCGACGTTGATGAAATGCATACTAGGCATAGAAGAACATGATGCGGGAATCATTGTGAAAGACAGTAGTATCACCATTGGCTATTTACAGCAAGATGTGAATTTAGGTGATGCTAGTTTAGAAGAAGAAATTCAAACTGCTTGGGCTGATGTACAGCACTTAGAATCTCAGTTACAAGCGTTAACGACAGAATTAGAAAAGCGAGATGCCACAGAGCAGGACATGCGTCGTTTATCTTATTTACAAGAGCGATTGGAATGGCTTGGTGGATATGATTATGAAAAACAAAGCCAACGTATTGCGTATGGTTTAGGATTTAGTGACGAAGATTTAAAGAAAAAAGCTAGTGAATTTTCTGGAGGGCAAAAAACTCGTATTAATTTGGCTAAAGCCTTAGTGCGCCGTCCGGACTTTCTATTCCTTGACGAGCCTACTAACCATTTAGATATGCCAATGTTAGAATGGTTGGAAGGATATTTAAAATCCTATAAAGGTGGCATTGTCATCATTAGTCATGATCGATACTTCTTAGATCAAGTGGCTACAGAAGTGGTAGAATTGGCTCATCATAAAGTACATACCTATAAAGGTAATTATAGTCAGTTCTTGAAACAACGGGAACAGCAACGGGTGGCGTATCAACGTGCTTATGAAAAGCAACAGGAGCACATTCGTAAAACTGAAGAATATATTGACAAATATAGAGCAGGGATTAAATCTAAAATGGCTCGTGGTCGTCAATCACAATTAGATAGACTAGAGAGATTAGAGGCACCAGACCAGGATAAAGAGTTTACCTTTACCTTTCCTAAACCAGAAATGAGTGCAGACCGAGTATTGATGGTGGAAGATGTGTCTATTGGGTATGATACAGGACATCCCGTGGCAACACATATTACTACGACATTACGTCGAGGAGATGTTGTAGGCTTAATTGGTGCTAATGGAGCTGGAAAATCTACTTTCGTCAAAACAATTATGGGAGAACTCAATACCCTAGATGGAACGATTAGCACCGGCAATCGAGTGCAGACAGGTTATTTCTCGCAAGAACATGAAGAGTTACATCCTACTTGGTCTGTGTTACAGGAGATTATGGCTCCCTACGATATGTCAGAAGAGTCTGCTCGTAGTGTGCTAGGAGCCTTTCAATTCAGAGGGGATGATGTATTCAAGTTAATAGGAGATTTATCAGGTGGAGAACGGGCAAGGGTAGCTTTATTGCAGCTATTTTTAGAAGGTCGTAACTTCTTAATTCTTGATGAACCGACAAACCATTTAGATATTCCTACCCGGGAAACTGTAGAGCAAGCATTACAGCAGTTTGAAGGAACTTTATTAATCATTTCCCATGATAGGTATTTGCTAGATGCGGTAGCAAAACGAATTGTGGTCTTAGATAATGGTGGTATCGAAGAGTTCCATGGTAATTACTCGTATTATAAAGAAAAAATGTTGGAACGATCTGTGTTAGCTGCACAACAATTAGAAGCGGAACAGACGAAACGCAACAATTCTTCTAGTAATACAGCAGTCAAGGGTGATTCACTTAGAGATATAGCAGTGATTGCTGATTCTAATGCTGACGTACATCAAGGTATCTCAGAGATGACTATGACTGGGGAACAAGATATTGGTCATTCAGAAACAATATTAACGCCTAAAAAGAAACCAAATTCTTTTATGCTTGAAAAAGAGTTAGCTAAAGTAGAATCAGATATTGCACGGTATGAGGCGACAGTTAAAATGTATATGGTACAGCTACAGGACCCATCTATACAGGGAGATATATCAGAATATGAACGATTATCTCAAGAGTTAGCTAATACAACATCACAACTAGAGGCCCTCTATGAGCGGTGGGAACACCTTAGTGAAGAGGCTTAGGAGGTTTCTATGAAAGGTCGTTTTGCACCTAGTCCTACAGGACATATGCATGTAGGAAATTTATGGGTAGCATTTTTGTCCTATTGGTCTGCACGAAGCCAAAATGGAGAGTATATTGTACGCATAGAAGATGTGGATATACAACGTTCTAAACAGATCTATGCAGATCATATATTAGAAGATTTATCTTGGTTAGGATTTACTTGGGACGAGGCACCTACGTATCAATCTCAACGTTTGGATATATATGAAAGATATTTACAAGACTTACGTGCTAAAAACCGGCTATATCCATGTTATTGTAATCGAGCTCGCTTACAGGAAATCAGCAGTGCCCCACATCAAGGGGAAGCTCATCATGTGTACGATGGATATTGTTTAACACATACACCAAACATCAGTGAAAGACCTCCCTCCTGGCGGTTTCATATGGAGGATACAAAGGGGTATTTTCATGACCTATATAGAGGTAAGGTGGAGTATACCATCCAATCTTATAGTGATGATATTGTGTTAAAACGTTGGGATGGCATGATTGCTTATCATCTGGCAGTGGCTATCGATGATTATGAAATGGGTGTTACCGAGGTCATTCGTGGCAATGATTTGTTACCTGTCACAGGGCATCATATTGTTTTAGGGCAGATATTAGGTTCTCCTAAATTAGAATATGGTCATGTTCCTATGCTAGTGGATACGGAAGGGTATCGTTTGTCTAAACGGCAACAAAGTATAACCATCCGTGATTTACAGAACCAAGGGGACACACCAGAGAGACTGTGGGGATGGTTCGTATTAGAAACAGGATTGCTTACAAAGGGGGACTTACCTCTTAACGGTAAAATAGGGCTTTCAGAATTATTAGAGATTACCATTCCAAAGAAACTATTAGAACAAGATACAATCAAATTGACAAATTTCGATATTATGGTATGATAGTACAGTAATGAGGTGATGCGTATGTCAATGGAAACAGCGATCCAAGAAAAAACGTGGGCCGTGTTAGGCGCCACAACAAGAACCGATAAGTTCGGATATAAGATTTTCAAACATCTTGTCAATAAAGGATATACAGTGTATCCAGTGAACCCTAATATTACGTCTATCGATGGTGTACAATGCTATCCAAGCTTGCATGAGTTGCCAGTAGTCCCTACTGTAGTCGACTTTGTGGTGCCTGAAAAAGTTGGGTTAGAAGCTCTAGATAGTTGTAAAGAGTTAGGAGTTAAGACCGTTTGGCTACAACCAGGTGCGGATAAACCGGCAGTAGTGAAAAAGGCAACTGAATTAGGTCTTGAAGTGATTCAAGATTGTGTATTGATTCAAATTTAATAGGAGGCTTACATGAGCGCAATTATTGATGTAACATCTGCAAATTTTAAAGAAGTGGTAGCAACAAATGATAAAGTAACTGTTGTGGATTTCTGGGCACCATGGTGTGGATACTGTGTTCGCATGATGCCAGTATATGATGAATTAGCAGCTGCATTGGGTGACAAAGTGACATTGACAAAAGTGAACACTGATGAACAACCTGAATTGGCACAATTCTTCAAAATTGAAATTCTTCCTACATTTGCAATCTTCAAAAATGGTGAAATCGTAGATCGCAAAATCGGTTTCATTCCGTTAGAAGAATTAAAAGCAGCTGTAGAAGCACATCTATAATACATAAAAGGACTGATTCATTCAGTCAGTCAGTCCTTTTCCTTTGCCATATATGAGATTGTACTTTTAGCATATCAATACGTTTGTGACAGATAACAACAATTATTCTTCAGCATAGTTAGTAGGCTAGTAAGTATAGGTTATAGAAAAGCATGTATCATAATGACAATACGTCAAAAGATACATGCTTTTCTTATGTATATCGTTTATCTAATAAACTTTCTAATTTTTTTTCTTTTCGAGCATCTAATACTTTACCTGCCAAAATAGATGGTATGGCCACACCTACACCAATGGAGATAATGATAAGGATGGCAGTGACACCGCTTTGAATAGCTTCTACAAGTGTGGTAGAAGTAAGTGAGTTTATATGCAACATGGCATATAAAAATCGATAAAGAAATACGCCAGGTACTAAAGGAATAGCTGATGGAATGGCTAGGACCTTAGAGGATGTATGGGAATGACGCGCTGCTTTCAGAGAAAATAAGCTGACCATGGCGGCAGCGATGAAAGTAGCACCAAACACAGAAAATCCTAAGTATAATATGAGCGTATTTTTCACTACAATAGCGATGAGACCACCAATGCCTATGAGTGGGAGTAGGCGCTTTGGAGTATAAAACATGACAGCATAGCCTGCGGCTCCCACTACAGCAGCCCCTAATAAAACAATGGAAATACTGTCAGGAACAATACTTAAATGAGTGAAGTCATAAGAATGATTGAAGTATTGAGCCATACTAATGCCTACGGTCATACTGCCTACGATGAGTAGGGTGTGAACAGATCTAGAGATACCTGCTAAAATATGATTATTTAACAAGTCGTCCACTGTATTGATAAGAGGAATGCCGGGAACCATGAATAATGTACAAGCAATCATGGCATAGATCACATCGGAAGAGTCGAAAATACATCCAGATAGAAAGGCTAAACCAGAGGACACTGCAGCAGCAGAGGCGATACTAATATAGCCATTAATTTGGAAACGTTTCAAAATCAATAGTACAATAAAGCCAAGGAGAGCGCAAAATGTTGTAATCCAAGCAGAGATGATGGTGCCACCAAATAAAATGGGGAAGGCACCACAGGCAAAGCCTGCAAACACAGCAGAGGTTGCATTGGAATAAGGTGGATCTTTTTTTGCAATTTCTTCTAACTGTTGGGAAAACTCATCTAAGGTATATACTTTTCGTAAAGCAGTCCAGGTTAATACGCTGATGGCTGAAATAACTTCCATATTGGCGCCCATATATTGCACCTTGCGGAAGGAAGTAATACATTCGCTTTCACCATGAATGTTGATGAGAATATTAGAGTATGCAATATGAATATGCAAATAGTCTTTAGGGATTCCCATATAAGCAGCAGCACGGCGCATATCACGAACAATTTGATTTGCATTAGCACCATTTTCAGATAACAAACAGCCCATGCGTAATAAGATAGTTACCTTTTTACGAATTTCTACAAAAGGTTCTTCTAAAATCTGTAGGTCTTGCTCTGTATACTGCGCCATCTTAATGAGACTTTCTTAAATATTGGGTATTTAAATCTACATCTACTTCAACTGTATCTGTTTCTGGCTCTGCATCCACAAATTCAATAGATTCTAAATGTTGAACGACTTGAGCACGGATGAACCCTAAGTAGACTTCGTATAAATCTTTTTTTTCCGCTAATTCTTCTTCTGTTAAAGCTTGACCAGATTTCTTTTTCGCAGCCAATGCATTAATGCGAGTTAAAGCTTCTTCCATAGTCATATCTTTTTTTTCTTGTTCTGTCATATATAATCTCCTTATTTGTTAGCGCACACCCTTTATGGTATGATACACTATATATTAGTGTTAGATGAAAGTATCTAACCTATGGTAATCATTGTAGATTTATATTATAACACAAAGTATATAGTTTTTTCATCTTAGAGGAGAAGGCTCCGATGCGAATCACAAAAGCCATTAAGGCAGAGCAAATACGAATATTGGGAGAAGTCTACCACGATGCAAAACCGGCACTAGAGTTTACTACGCCTTTTGAATTGCTAGTAGCGGTAGCATTATCTGCACAATGTACAGACGAACGGGTCAACATTGTAACCAAACGACTCTTTCCAAAATATAGCGATCCCAAAGATATGTATGAATTGGGGATTCCTGGATTAGAGGCATTGATTAAGGATTGTGGATTATATCGATCTAAAGCGAAACATATTCATGAAACATGCAAGATTTTAGTAGAACAATACAATAGTGAAGTGCCTCGAGATTTTGATATCTTAGTGACATTGCCAGGTGTTGGTCGTAAAACAGCCAATGTATTAGTATCTATACTATTTGATACGCCAGCCATTGCGGTAGACACGCATGTATTCCGCGTATCCAATCGCTTAGGTATTGCCAAGGGAAAAACACCTGATGAAGTAGAAAAGAAATTAAAAAAAGCCATTCCTATGGAACACTGGAGTGCTGCACATCATTGGATGATCTGGCACGGTCGAAAAATTTGTAAAGCGCGAAAACCATTATGTGACGAATGTCCTTTATATGATGTATGCCAATCGGCAGGGAAGGTATAGTATGACAGAACAAATGAGACGTCTCATTGAGACTTTTACAAAGGTAGGAGTTACAGGACCAGCTATGGTACAAGAAATCGCAAGATTTCGAGTGTTAGATCAAATCATCACCCAAAGTGGTGAAGTTCGTGAGTGGGGCATTACGCCCAAAGAATTATTTGAGTTGGCTCAAACTTCTACAGTAGATATGTTTGGCCCCTTGCCTTATGATGAAGCAGGATTTAAGGAAATTTATGGAATTTCCTTTAGTGTTGAGCTAATGGATTTTATCAGCGCCACTGGTTATTATGAAGGCGTGTCAGCAGGTCGTCAGTGGTCTATACCGATGCAAGAAGTGATTGACTTCCATAAGAATACAGAGGGTATTATTCTCTTTGCCTATTTCGAGGAATATGCAGCTATTGCTGAAGAGATTATGCAAACCCTTCCAACAGATCGTTTGCTGTTCTATACAGCTTCTGAAAGTTGCTACAATCTATTCCGTAGCCTATATCCATTAGCACCAGTCATCAATGAATGGCCAGAAGATGTTATCTTTGATCATATTGTAGCGGCTACCTCTGGTATGTTTACAGCACCGGTAACAACGATGGAACAAATGGCAGCTCGTGTGAATAATGTGAGCGAAAGAGGCACAGTACGTTACTTCATTCCAGTGTCTGCTGTACAAGACCAATTGAATATGAATCGAGTAGCCTTGCAGTTCATGATTCTTCAAAATCATTTAGAAGTCGTTCGAGAATGGGCTCCATTGCAAACGTATGAATTCCGTTATGGAGTAGGTCCTGTGAAAAAAGTAGACCTTTCTATTTGTGAAATTGTTGAAGATGGATACAAACAAACAAACTTCATTCCATTACCACATGAAGTATTAGCCTCTATGGAAACATTTAGCTTAGCTCATTATGGACTTTCCCTATATGGAGTGCAAGTAAGTATGAACCCGAAACATCCAACCATGGGTGAGGATGGATACATGCATGGCGATTATCGGATTCCAACCTATATGCAACGCATGTTTGAAGCCTTGGAAGGATACTATTTACAAGTGTCTATGAAAGGTATCGATGTATCGGTTACATTGGAACACAAACAGGGTATCCCATTAGGTGCTTCTCCAGAAGACGCAACTGTACAAGAAGCTATGGAACGATCAATTTTACAGGATGATACAGTAGCATATCATTGGTATTTTAATCATCCAAGTGCACCATTCTTGTGGTATACCTATTTAAACAGTGAAGAAGGAAAACAAGTAGTACGTACGTTAGCATCCATGGTAACTACTACACCAGCCTTATTGCAATTAATGGGTAGTTGTCGTCGTCAAGTAGTGAAAGAAGAGGCGCTAGCTACATTTACTACAAGCTTTACCAATTCATTACAACAATATGAAACAGAAAAAGCGCAAGCTGAAACAAACTGGGCCAATGCATTAGCTACATTAGCTACTGAGATTGTACCAGTACCAACCGAAGTGAAACCAGAAGAAGAGGAGGGCTAATCATGGCTGTGGTGAATTATTCAATTTATAAAGTACTAGGTACACTTTCAGAAAATAAAGATGGCATGAAAAAACAATTAACATGCACAAGTTGGGGACGTTACAACCCTAAATTCGATATCCGCGCTTGGGATGAAGATTACTCACAAATGACAAAAGGTGTAACCTTAACATTAGAAGAAATTTTAGAATTAAAAGAAATCTTAAACTCTGTAGATTTAGAAGAAGCTCTAGAAGAAGCAAAACAAGAACGAGCAGAGGCTAAACAATTAGAAGCAGAAAAATCTGAATAAGTCATACCTATATTGTGAATCGTATATGATATAGCATATGAGACATACATAAAGCCTATGGCTCCAAGTATATGGAGCATAGGCTTTATTTTGTATACATGTCTATTAGATATTCCAAAAATTCTTTTATGTATGATATAATGTATATATATTTAAAGTTAGGCATATATTTACGCACCTTAGAACGAGAGATTGGGGAGATACAATGAAAAAAGAAAGAAAAGAACTCTTAACGTTATGGATTACCTTGTCTTTGCAGTTAGGAACCTATGCATCGCAGGGCATTGTCAGTCATGAGGTAATGGTGGACAATAGTCAGTCTGTCCCCGTTATACAGATTGCCAATCCAGTACATGGTGTATCCCATAATCGGTATGAGTCCTTTTCTACAGATACGGGGGCTATCTTTAACAATGCTACTACACCTACAGTTAGCACTCAGATTGGTCCTGTAAATGCAAACCCTAACTTACGAGAGTCTGCGAGCCTTATTGTCAACGAAGTAGTAGGGACTTCTACATCACAGTTAGCAGGAACTTTTGAAGTAGTAGGACAGCCAGCAGATGTGGTCATTGCTAATCCTAACGGGATTTCTATCAAAGGGGTTCATTTTGTTAACACCCCAAAAGCTACGTTTACTACAGGCGTTCCCCATATGGTGGATGGTCGGTTAGAAAACATTGCCATTGAGAAAGGAAACATTGATGTAACAGGGGCTATCAATGCACCTACAGAACAAAGTGGAGCTAACTCATATACCCCTATTTCAAAGGTAGACCTATTAGCAAAGACGATACGCATCAATGCAGATGTGGTGGCACAAGATTCTATTCGAGCTATCACAGGACGTAATATAGTGAATTATGCGGATGGAACTGTAACAGCTAAGGAATCTGGTGGAAATACACCTACAGGGGTTGCCTTAGATGTAGGGGCTCTTGGTGGTATGTATGGAAATACTATTTCTTTAATCGGTACAGAATCTGGATTAGGTGTTAATATCAGCGGCTCCATTGATGCCATAGCGGGGAGCCTACATATTGACACAGCAGGCAATCTTACCATAGAACAAGGTGGCTCACAGCAAGAGCCTACAAGTATTCACAGTGCCAAAAAAGTAGTGATTCGTAGCCAAGACTTTCATAATCGTGGCACTCTTGTGAGTGATGAAACAGTGACAATACAAAGCGGTACACTTACCAACGATGGGAACCTACAAGGAAAACAGATTGAGGCGAATACGACCAATCTTCGTGGACAGGGAGTGATTTCCAGTACGGAGAATATAACGATTCAAGGTATGGACTCTATTGTGTATCAAGGAGGTATACGCTCTCAGTCTGGGGATATCACTGTACGTGGGAAACGGGTAGAAGTAGACCCAAATCATATACAAGTAGCATCTAAAGACAAGCTACATATAGACTCGCAAACACCTATCCCTGAAAAATCTGTAGATACTTCAAAGCCAGTCTTGGAGAACCCTTTACATACGCCTACTATACAACCTATTCCCCACATACCTAGCAAGGTTGTAGTAGAGGATACACAAGAAGAGTTACCTATTGTTGTAGATACGAATAGTCCCAAGAATCGCCAACCTATCTTAGATACGACGAGGAATGGGATAGATATCTTACACATTGCCGGTGTTGATGGAAACGGTGTTTCTCATAATGCATATACACAGTTTAATGTGAAAGACCGAGGCCTTATTCTCAATAATGCTACGAAATACACAAAGACTCAATTAGCTGGTTATATAGATAAAAATATGTTTCTAGCTGGGAATGGTGCTAAGACAATCATCAATGAGGTCACTTCTACGAGTCCATCTATTTTGAAGGGATATATAGAAGTGGCAGGAAATCCAGCAGATGTAGTCATTGTGAATCTTAATGGTATGACCGTCAATGGATTAGGCGTGATCAATGGCGCTCATGTGACCTTGCAAGGAAAATCTTATATAGACATCGTAGGCAAAGGCTATGGGGGACAGCAGGTAGATAGTACTTTCATCAGTGATAATTTACGTAACCGCCGCAGCGAACTATGGGGTCGTCATCTTCGTATTGACACAGACACATTAGAGAATACAGGGAACATAGCGGCAGAGACTATGCATATATCTGCTAACACTATGCACAATACAGGGTTTGTAGAAAGTAAAGATACTCTCCAATTGACTGGAAATGAGCTTGTACAAGATAAGGGCATTATGAAGGCGAAGCAGAATGTACATATCTCAGCAAACCATATTCGCAATAGCAACTCCTCTGTATTAGAAGCTGGTAATAGTGTGCATGTCACGGGAGATACGTTAGAGAACGATGCGTCCCATGTGGTCAGTCATGGTGTGATGCAATTAGGCGTAGGCAATGTAGAAAACACAAACACAGGGGCCATCATTGCAGAAGATACCCTACAGATACAAGGGAATACCTTTGCCAATACGAAAGGCATTCTCTTTGCAAAAAACGATGCAGAGATAGATATGAAAGAGGATGTGACGAACACCAATGGATTGTGGCATGTGCTAGGTAATTTGCGTGTGCAAGGTCGTCACATTCGGAATATCAACAGCAAAGGTTCTTACTTTGGTTCAGATATGTATGTAAAAGGCAATGCCTATGTACTGGGAAAAGAGAGTTTTGAAAATAGGTCCTCAGATATCATTGTCAAAGGTAATCTTACTATATCAGCCCCTAAGATACAAAACCATAAGGATGTGTTTAAGACTGGGTGGACCATTTCAGAAGAAGATAAGTACGAGGGCATACCGCATCTAGACCAGCCAAACTATTATGAGGCAGATAGAAAATACCATAGAACGATTCATACAGGAACCATAGAAGAGGAAACCGCCACATCTAGAATACTGAGCGATGGTACAATTCACATTACAGGGCAAGATGTGCAAAATACATACAGCCAAATTATGGCGAAGGATGGCTTACAAGTTACGGCAGACTCCATTACCAACACAGGCTATCAAGGGACAGTTCACTATGATGATATAGGCCGAGATAGACATTATTGGAAATATAAACAGAAAAAACGTTGGTGGAAACGTAAAAAGTGGGTTTATGGACATACAGATATTCCCTATGAACATCATGACATCTTTGATGCTGAAAGTGGTCCATCCAGTGAACGTATTGCTGTATTAGGCAGTCACGGAACTACGAGCATCCAGTCTAATGCATTTACCAATACAACTCTAGAGGCAGATGGAACAGCTTATGCCATACGAGATAAAAAAGTTGAAACTACGGTGGCACCTACAGATGTTTCCAAATTAGTGACCTCCGTGTTGGAACCATCAAAACAACTCTACATGACGACAGATCCCCTTGCCGTAGCTAAGGTAGAAGATAACCCTTTATATACAGATAAAAAGCAATTTTTGTCTAGTGACTATATGGTCGCTAGATTACAAGCAGACCCAGAACGAGTGTATACTCGATTACGCAATGGATACGAAGATCAAGAAATCGCCAAAGAAGAACTCCGTCAAGGTGGTCATACCCTTACAAAATATACAGGTCATGATCAGTCTTTACTTTCAAGGATACCTAACAGCCTGTTACAACCTGGAGATTTGCGCAAAGATGGTAGTATCGTCTTAGGTAAAGATGTGCAGGTAATAAGCCAAAAAGTAGATAATACGGGTAGCATACAAGCAAAGGATTCTTTGTCCATTGTAGGTGGTAATGTTAGAAACCTCAACGGGAGCATCAATGGTAATCTAGTTTCTATACGCACAGATATGTTACAAAATACTTCGGGTCGTATACATGGTAAAGATGGTGTTCACATAGAAGGAAAGGATATCCGTAATGAAACGCAGGTAACGACTAATAATTTATTGGGAAGTCAACAAGATACAGCACATGGCACAGCAAGTATCACTAGTGATGGCGGTATCCATATCCAAGGAGATACCATACACTCTGTAGGGGCTACTATACAAGGTGGTAGTACGGTGAGTCTAGTAGGGAAAGATATACAAGTCTCTGCTCGTGCCTTACAAAATCGCTACATAGGTACTGGAGTGACCTTAGACTCTACTAAGAACCTAGGAAGTACCGTACAAGGACATACGCTGCAAGTCCAAGGGGGACAAATCACGTTACAGGGCTCCCGTATGATGGGACACACAGTAGACCTTACAGGGGACTCTCTAACCCTTACGAATGTAACGAATAGAACTTTGTCAGATGTAGCAGTGGGTGCTAGAGGTAGTGACTATTTCAACCGTAAGATGGTCATAGAGGAACAGAATTTAGGAGCGACCATTGAAGGAGAAGCTGGTGTTAAGGTGCGTATGGATAACAATGTATCCATGAAAGCAAGCACTATACATAGTAAAACGGGTCTTGTAGATGTACAAGCAGGTCGAGTATCCATTGCACATGGTACGGAGCACCATGAAACACTATCTGAAATCCATCAAAAAGATAGAGGGTTCTTGTCATCTACTACAAGGGATATCTATGACCATAGACGTACAGATACGGTAGTGGGCTCTACGATTTCCAGCGGTACGGTTAAGGTAGATGGTAAGCAAGACGTACTAGTTAAAGCCAGCCATATAGTGGGGGATGCAGATGTTACGGTTACGAGTGCAGGTA
The DNA here is from genome assembly GCA_963522415.1 of uncultured Veillonella sp. Taxonomy (GTDB): domain Bacteria; phylum Bacillota; class Negativicutes; order Veillonellales; family Veillonellaceae; genus F0422. The sequence goes on from CAUQZV010000016.1 coordinate 31,720, forward strand.
ATTTGACCATTACATCAGCACAGGAAGAATCTGGTGCCACTCATCGTGAGGAAGTACGTAAATCGGGTATCTTTGGTAATGGCGGTCTTAGCCTTACCATTGGTACATAAAAACAAGCAGATACCTATGATGTTAAGAGCAGTGTAGCCAAAGGCAGCGTCATTGGAAGTCGCTTTGGTTCTGTCAACTTAGGTGCTATAGGCACAGCACAAATAGAAGCTAGTGATGTAGGATCTAAAGGGGATGTTCAGGTTCAAGGGTCTGGCGTGACAATTCGCAATGGTTATACCACATCCCATACAGAAGAAACACATA
>CAUQZV010000017.1:0-30813 GCA_963522415.1 uncultured Veillonella sp.
TTTTAGCTCCTTCAGCACGAGTAAAGTTCTCAGCACCTTTTACTTTTAAAGCTTCGCCAAGATTACGGTGTACTTTATCTGTAGCTTCAGAATCTTTATTACCGTAGAAATCTAAGCCTTTTGTTGTGGCTGCTGTTGTAGCTGCTGTTCCTGCATTAGTAATTTTAGTAGATAAGTCATTGTAATTATTAGTTACAGTGTTAGTCAAATTGCTAATAGTAGTATTTTGACCTTCATTTGTTTTGTTTAACTTATCGATAGCATCTTTCAAGGTAGTTGCATTTTCACTAGTACCGTCTGATTTTGTAATATTGAAAGTTGGTCCTGTCACCGTACCATTTTCAGTAATCGTTGTACCACCAATAACGGTCGCTAAACCGCCTACAGCTGTTAACTTACCTTTTGTAGCATCTGTTAAACCGATAGTAACATTGTCACCTTTTGCAGTTGTTGTAATATCTGTAGCATCACCTTTAATATGTAGTGTACCAGTCGCTAACGCTAAGCCTACTTTTTCCACATCAGCATCTTGTACATCTTTTGTCACATTACCAGCAAAGTTTAGATTTGCATTACCTGTAATTGTAGTATTTAAATTCGCAAGCTCTGTCGCTACATAATCTTTACTTGCCGCATTATCAATAATGCCACGCGTATCACTATCTAAGCCGATATTGACCACACCATTTGCTGCCGTAGAAATAGCAACACCTTTTTTAGGTTCTACAGAATCGGTAGTTGCCGTTGGACTCGCTGTACCTGCTGCTAAGTTTTTAGGAGCTACTGTACCAGTACCGGCTACAAAGTTGAAGCCATCTTGTAATTTAACAGTTTTCTTATCTGTTTCAGTACCAGCTTTATAGGAAATATTAGCATCTAAGTTGTTAGTAACTAATTTAGTGTCTCCGAAGTCGATACTACCTGTGTTTCCATCTTTAGGAGCTTTTACAGTCACCTTAGTATCGCCATTTTTAATCACTAGATCTGTTTTACCATCACCAGCGATTTCTTTGATGTTACCAAGGTTTTCTGCTAATTTCACATCGAATCCATCACCTGCAGTGTTTTTCACCACATCGATGTTGTTTTTAGCTCCTTCAGCACGAGTAAAGTTCTCAGCACCTTTTACTTTTAAAGCTTCACCAAGATTACGGTGTACTTTATCTGTAGCTTCAGTATCTTTATTACCGTAGAAATCTAAGCCTTTTGTTGTAGCTGCGTTTGTTGCCGCTTCTCCTGCATTAGTAATTTTAGTAGATAAGTCAGTGTAATTATTATTTACAGTGTTAGTCAAATTGCTAATAGTAGTATTTTGACCTTCATTTGTTTTGTTTAACTTATCGATAGCATCTTTCAAGGTAGTGGCAGAGTCAGTGCCACCTTCTGCTTTTGTAATATTGAAAGTTGGTCCTATTACAGTTCCATCTGTATTAATTGTTGTACCACCGATTACAGTTGCCAAGTTACCTATAGCTTTTAATTTATTTTTTGTGGTATCTGTTAAACCTATTGTAACAGTATCATTTTTTGCAGTTGTTGTAATATCTGTAGCATCACCTTTGATATGTAGTGTACCAGTCGCTAATGCTAAGCCTACTTTTGCTACATCAGCATCTTGTGCATCTTTTGTTACATTACCTGCAAAGTTTAGATTTGCATTACCTGTGATGGTAGTATTTAAATTAGCAAGCTCTGTCGCTACATAATCTTTACTTGCCGCATTATCAATAATGCCACGCGTATCACTATCTAAGCCGATATTGACCACACCATTTGCTGCCGTAGAAATAGCAACACCTTTTTTAGGTTCTACAGAATCGGTAGTTGCCGTTGGACTCGCTGTACCTGCTGCTAAGTTTTTAGGAGCTACTGTACCAGTACCGGCTACAAAGTTGAAGCCATCTTGTAATTTAACAGTTTTCTTATCTGTTTCAGTACCAGCTTTATAGGAAATATTAGCATCTAAGTTGTTAGTAACTAATTTAGTGTCTCCGAAGTCGATACTACCTGTGTTTCCATCTTTAGGAGCTTTTACAGTCACCTTAGTATCGCCATTTTTAATCACTAGATCTGTTTTACCATCACCAGCGATTTCTTTGATGTTACCAAGGTTTTCTGCTAATTTCACATCAAGCGCTTTATCATCTTTTACAACTTTAATATTGTTTTCATTGGCTCCTCGTGTGAAGTTTGCTCCACCTTTGATTGTCAAGGTTTCTCCTAAATCACGGTGTACTTTACCATTGTCTGTTGTGTCGTCACCAGTGAAGTTTAAACCTTTTGTTGTGGCTGCTGTTGTAGCTGCTGTTCCTGCATTAGTAATTTTAGTAGATAAGTCATTGTAATTATTAGTTACAGTGTTAGTCAAATTGCTAATAGTAGTATTTTGACCTTCATTTGTTTTGTTTAACTTGTCGATAGCATCTTTTAAGGTAGTTGCATTTTCACTAGTACCGTCTGATTTTGTAATATTGAAAGTCGGTCCTGTCACTGTACCATTTTCAGTAATCGTTGTGCCACCGATCACAGTAGCTAAACCACCTACAGCTGTTAATTTACCTTTTGTAGCATCAGATAAGTCTAATGTATAGGTACGAACTCGATCCGTAGCACCTAAGTCACCACCAGAAATAGCCAATCCGTCGCCTGTAATTACTACTTTTGTGTCATTTGCATTAACTTTGTAAGTCGTTACACCTTCCGTTGTAGTTGTATCTGTATCTACTGTTGTGTTAATACCAGGTGCTACTTTTACGGTTTCTTTCGCAGCTGCTTTTGCCAAGTTAGTAATTTTGTTATTACCAGCTTCAGATAAATTACTTAAGTTTTTATCTGCTGCATTGTCAATAGCACCACGTGTATCACCATCTAAGCCAATATTGACCACGCCATTTGCTGCCGTAGAAATAGCAATGCCTTTTTTAGGTTCTACAGAATCTGTAGCTTCCGTTGGGCTCGTTGTACCTGTTTCTAGATGTTTTGGAGCTACTGTACCAGTACCAGCTACAAAGTTGAAGCCATCTTGTAATTTAACAGTTTTCTTATCTGTTTCAGTGCCAGCTTTATAGGAAATATTAGCATCTAAGTTGTTAGTAACTAATTTTGTATCTCCAAAATCAATACTACCTGTATTTCCATCTTTAGGCGCTTTTACAGTCACCTTAGTATCACCATTTTTAATCACTAAGTCATGTGTACCATCACCAGCGATTTCTTTGATGTTACCAAGGTTTTCCGCTAATTTCACATCAAGGTCATTATTATTTTTCACAACTTTAATGTTGTTCTCAGATGTACCACGTGTAAAGTTTTCTCCACCTTTGATGGTTAAAGTATCTCCCAAATCACGGTGTACTTTACCATTGTCTGTTGTGTCGTCACCAGTGAAGTTCAAACCTTTTGTTGTGGCTGCTGCTGTAGCTGCTGTTCCTGCATTAGTAATTTTAGTAGATAAGTCATTGTAATTATTAGTTACAGTGTTAGTCAAATTGCTAATAGTAGTATTTTGACCTTCATTTGTTTTGTTTAACTTGTCGATAGCATCTTTTAAGGTAGTTGCATTTTCACTAGTACCGTCTGATTTTGTAATATTGAAAGTCGGTCCTGTCACTGTACCATTTTCAGTAATCGTTGTGCCACCGATCACAGTAGCTAAACCACCTACAGCTGTTAATTTACCTTTTGTAGCATCAGATAAGTCTAATGTATAGGTACGAACTCGATCCGTAGCACCTAAGTCACCACCAGAAATAGCCAATCCGTCGCCTGTAATTACTACTTTTGTGTCATTTGCATTAACTTTGTAAGTCGTTACACCTTCCGTTGTAGTTGTATCTGTATCTACTGTTGTGTTAATACCAGGTGCTACTTTTACGGTTTCTTTCGCAGCTGCTTTTGCCAAGTTAGTAATTTTGTTATTACCAGCTTCAGATAAATTACTTAAGTTTTTATCTGCTGCATTGTCAACTTTTTCACGGGTAGCTTTATCTAAACCGAATGTAACTTTACCATCATTCTCTGCTGTAATCGCTAAACCGGATTTAGGGCCGTCTGCTGTAGTCGTTGCATCGCTACTTGCTACATAATTAAATCCATCTGCTAATTTAACGGATTTCGCATTTCCTACTGCATCATCATTTGCACGATATTTGATAGATGCATCTAAGTTAGAAGCTACTAATTTCGTATCTCCGAAGTCGATACTACCTGTATTTCCATCTTTAGGCGCTTTTACAGTTACCTTAGTATCGCCGTTTTTAATCACTAAGTCATGTGTACCATCACCAGCGATTTCTTTGATGTTACCAAGGTTTTCCGCTAATTTCACATCAAGGTCATTATTATTTTTCACAACTTTAATGTTGTTCTCAGATGTACCACGTGTAAAGTTTTCTCCACCTTTGATGGTTAAAGTATCTCCCAAATCACGGTGTACTTTACCATTGTCTGTTGTGTCGTCACCAGTGAAGTTCAAACCTTTTGTTGTGGCTGCTGCTGTCGCTGCTGTTCCTGCATTAGTAATTTTGTTAGATAAGTCATTGTAATTATTAGTTACCGCAGTAGTCAAATTACTAATAGTAGTATTTTGTCCTTCATTCGTTTTGTTTAACTTATCGATAGCATCTTTTAAGGTAGTTGCAGTATCAGTACCACCAGTTGCATTAGTAATATTAAACGTTGGGCCTGTTACAGTACCATTGTCAGCAATCGTTGTGCCACCGATCACAGTAGCTAAACCACCTACAGCTGTTAATTTACCTTTTGTAGCATCAGATAAGTCTAATGTATAGGTACGAACTCGATCCGTAGCACCTAAGTCACCACCAGAAATAGCCAATCCGTCGCCTGTAATTACTACTTTTGTGTCATTTGCATTAACTTTGTAAGTCGTTACACCTTCCGTTGTAGTTGTATCTGTATCTACTGTTGTGTTAATACCAGGTGCTACTTTTACGGTTTCTTTCGCAGCTGCTTTTGCCAAGTTAGTAATTTTGTTATTACCAGCTTCAGATAAATTACTTAAGTTTTTATCTGCTGCATTGTCAACTTTTTCACGGGTAGCTTTATCTAAACCGAATGTAACTTTACCATCATTCTCTGCTGTAATCGCTAAACCGGATTTAGGGCCGTCTGCTGTAGTCGTTGCATCGCTACTTGCTACATAATTAAATCCATCTGCTAATTTAACGGATTTCGCATTTCCTACTGCATCATCATTTGCACGATATTTGATAGATGCATCTAAGTTAGAAGCTACTAATTTCGTATCTCCGAAGTCGATACTACCTGTATTTCCATCTTTAGGCGCTTTTACAGTTACCTTAGTATCGCCGTTTTTAATCACTAAGTCATGTGTACCATCACCAGCGATTTCTTTGATGTTACCAAGGTTTTCCGCTAATTTCACATCAAGGTCATTATTATTTTTCACAACTTTAATGTTGTTCTCAGATGTACCACGTGTAAAGTTTTCTCCACCTTTGATGGTTAAAGTATCTCCCAAATCACGGTGTACTTTACCATTGTCTGTTGTGTCGTCACCAGTGAAGTTCAAACCTTTTGTTGTGGCTGCTGCTGTCGCTGCTGTTCCTGCATTAGTAATTTTGTTAGATAAGTCATTGTAATTATTAGTTACCGCAGTAGTCAAATTACTAATAGTAGTATTTTGTCCTTCATTCGTTTTGTTTAACTTATCGATAGCATCTTTTAAGGTAGTTGCAGTATCAGTACCACCAGTTGCATTAGTAATATTAAACGTTGGGCCTGTTACAGTACCATTGTCAGCAATCGTTGTGCCACCGATCACAGTAGCTAAACCACCTACAGCTGTTAATTTACCTTTTGTAGCATCAGATAAGTCTAATGTATAGGTACGAACTCGATCCGTAGCACCTAAGTCACCACCAGAAATAGCCAATCCGTCGCCTGTAATTACTACTTTTGTGTCATTTGCATTAACTTTGTAAGTCGTTACACCTTCCGTTGTAGTTGTATCTGTATCTACTGTTGTGTTAATACCAGGTGCTACTTTTACGGTTTCTTTCGCAGCTGCTTTTGCCAAGTTAGTAATTTTGTTATTACCAGCTTCAGATAAATTACTTAAGTTTTTATCTGCTGCATTGTCAACTTTTTCACGGGTAGCTTTATCTAAACCGAATGTAACTTTACCATCATTCTCTGCTGTAATCGCTAAACCGGATTTAGGGCCGTCTGCTGTAGTCGTTGCATCGCTACTTGCTACATAATTAAATCCATCTGCTAATTTAACGGATTTCGCATTTCCTACTGCATCATCATTTGCACGATATTTGATAGATGCATCTAAATTAGAAGCTACTAATTTCGTATCTCCGAAGTCGATACTACCTGTGTTTCCATCTTTAGGTGCTTTTACAGTCACCTTAGTATCGCCATTTTTAATCACTAAGTCATGTGTACCATCACCAGCGATTTCTTTGATGTTACCAAGGTTTTCCGCTAATTTCACATCAAGGTCATTATTATTTTTCACAACTTTAATGTTGTTCTCAGATGTACCACGTGTAAAGTTTTCTCCACCTTTGATGGTTAAAGTATCTCCCAAATCACGGTGTACTTTACCATTGTCTGTTGTGTCGTCACCAGTGAAGTTCAAACCTTTTGTTGTGGCTGCTGCTGTCGCTGCTGTTCCTGCATTAGTAATTTTGTTAGATAAGTCATTGTAATTATTAGTTACCGCAGTAGTCAAATTACTAATAGTAGTATTTTGTCCTTCATTCGTTTTGTTTAACTTATCGATAGCATCTTTTAAGGTAGTTGCAGTATCAGTACCACCAGTTGCATTAGTAATATTAAACGTTGGGCCTGTTACAGTACCATTGTCAGCAATCGTTGTGCCACCGATCACAGTAGCTAAACCACCTACAGCTGTTAATTTACCTTTTGTAGCATCAGATAAGTCTAATGTATAGGTACGAACTCGATCCGTAGCACCTAAGTCACCACCAGAAATAGCCAATCCGTCGCCTGTAATTACTACTTTTGTGTCATTTGCATTAACTTTGTAAGTCGTTACACCTTCCGTTGTAGTTGTATCTGTATCTACTGTTGTGTTAATACCAGGTGCTACTTTTACGGTTTCTTTCGCAGCTGCTTTTGCCAAGTTAGTAATTTTGTTATTACCAGCTTCAGATAAATTACTTAAGTTTTTATCTGCTGCATTGTCAACTTTTTCACGAGTAGTTTTGTCTAAGCCAAATGTTACTAGTCCATCTGCACCAGTTGTAATAGATAATCCTGCTTTTGGTCCTTCTGCTGTTGTAGTTGCATCTGTAGCCGCTACGAAGTTCAAACCTTTTTTCAATTTTACTGTGTTCGCAGCTGTATCTGCAACACTGTTCGCACGGTAAGTAATATCTGCTTCTAAATTAGATGCTATAACTTTTGCATCGCCAAAGTTAACAGTTCCTTTATCATCCCCTTTGCCTGGTGTAATTGTTACTGTATTAGTACCATTTTTGATAATTAAGTTATTTTTTTCATCGCCAGCGAGGGATTTTATTCCCGTTAAGGTATCAGATAATTTAACAAGCAAACCATTAGCCCCAGCAGCTCCATCTTTTGCTACTTGAATGTTCGTATTTGGTGTAGTAGATGTGTAATTAGCCCCGCCTTTTACCGTCAAAGTAGTCCCTAATGTACGAGCTACACCAGCATTATCATCACCTGTGAAAGTAATCGGTTGCGCCTTAAAGGTATCAAAATCAGTTTGGCTAACCTTTCCTCCTACCATAGTGGTAAGATTTGCAATCTGTGATGTATGAGTATTCACAGTTGTATTGATACCATCTACTACAGATTTTTTAGCAATATCCTTAATTACTACACGAGTGCTTTGGTCTTGGTTATTACCATTTTGTTGAATCAAAGATGCATTACCATCAGTGCCAACTGTATACTCACCCGTTTTGATGTGCATCTCTGCAGTTTTATCAATTTTAGCATCAAGAGCTGTTTTCACACTGCCAGAAGTAACTAGTTTACCATCTTCATTCGCTGCTCCTACAGCACTTGCGATATTAGGAGTAATCGTCACAGCGCCCTTACTAGGACTTACCGTTAATGCTGTAGTATTTCCGCTAGTAATAGAGGTCACTACATCCTTAGCCTTAATCGTAACTGTGCCATTATTATTTTCGATACCAATGTTATCGCCGGCTTTTAAGGTAACACGTTTTTTTGTTTCACCTTGAACTGCTGTCGGTGTTACGTCTGTTGGTGTCGCATTCTCTCCACTTTGAGTACGCAATAACCATTCGTTAGATTCTAATGCTTTCAATTGTTTTAAATTTACTGCATCATAGTCACCAACAGCCCCCGCTAAGCCAGTTAATCGACGAGCAATCGTTTGTCCATCTCCAGAGGATCGTTTTTTACCAATTGCTACAATGCCATTTCCTGCATCATTAGCCGCATCTTCTGATGATTTATCTAATAAATAGGCATATGTTTTTTGTGCGTCTGGCACTTTGTTGGAAAGTGTTACTTCATTCTCACCAATCTCTGTTCCCCAGCCAATCGCCACGCTACCTTGTCCGCCTAATACTTTTGCACTTGTGCCGATAGCTACGCTATGGTTCGCTTTAGCTTGTGCAGAAGTACCAATAGCAATAGAACTTTCACCTCCAGCAATTACCTCACTTTGATCATTGCTAGAACCGATAGCAATAGCGTTTTTATCTAATGTCTTAGCCTTGTAACCAATCGCTGTTGAGTATTGTGCCTTATCTTCAATATTAATTGTAGAACCAAGACCTACTGATTGATTCGCCTTTACCGTAGATTGGTAACCAATATTTACGCTGGCACTTGCATTACCAGTCGTATTTTGATGATAACCAATAGTAGTGGCAAAGCTTTTATCCACATTTACTCTCTTACCAATGGCTACAGAACCTTCTCCAGAATTGGCTATATTATAACCTAATGCTGTAGCATAATTGTTAGCAGCCACTACCTCATTACCGATGGCAGTTGAGCTTAAGTTTCTAGCTTCTGCATAAGCTCCGATGGCAACAGAATGTTGACCAGTAGCACCATCATTATCCCTATTTGTTTTTAACGTGATATCACTGCGTACCTCCATCACTTTATTTGCTGTGGCATCAGATTTCACAGATAAAAAGTCCAAACCAGTTGTGGATATCTTTACATTATTACCATTGGCATCGATAGCAATATTTTTACCGGCTTCTAAGGAAATTACTTTCTTAGTACTTCCAGATGGGGCTGTCGGTGTTATATTGGACACTGATGACGTAGTCTTTGTACCAGTCGTCGTTGTTGTTTTAATGCCTAATGTCCATTCATCGGATTTTTTAGCCACATCTGTAATGGTTGCAGTCTCGGTTACATCTTTATTTTCTCCATTTACATAATTTAATGTAATGGTACCTGCTGCATTTGGTGTATAGGAAGTTGCCTTAATATGGCGTTCTCCGCTTTTTAAGGAACTTTCAATCGCTTTCGCTTGTTTCAAGTTAACTGCATCGTAATCGCCAACACCACCTGCTACGCCTGTTAAACGACGTGCGAATCCATTGTCTGTAGACGATCGTTTCGTACCAATGGCTACGATACCATACTCTTTATCTGCCACCGCATCTGTTCCTTGTGTATTTGTTAACATATACGGATATGTTTTCTGTGCCGACCCACTAGATGTACCTACATCTGAAGCGGTGATTTGGGTGTTCGCGCCTAAGGCAATACTACCAGATCCAGCCAGTACCTTCGCATTTTTACCGATGGCAATACTATTTGGGGCGTCTACAGCCGGTGTAGTTCCTGCTGTAGTTCTTCCTTCAGCTATACCAACAGTCGCCCCCTCACCAATGGCAATACCAGATGTACTAAACGCCTTAGCACCATTACCAAGAGCTGTGGCACTGGCTTTTGTGGATTGTGCTGCTGCACCAATGGCTGTAGAATTAGCCGCTGTAGTATTGGCTTGATAACCGATAGCAGTAGAGCCACTGCCAGCTGCTGTAGCTGCATTACCAAATGCACTATCATTGTCATTCGAAGCACGAGATGAGCTACCTACTGCAATAGTATCTTTTGCTTGTGCTTGCGCATCATTACCCATAGCAATACCACTGGTACCACCAGAGGTAGCACCTGTACCAATGGCTATGGCATCAGCCTTTTCTGCTGATGCTCCCTTACCAAGTGCCGTAGCATTGGCTTCCGAAGCTTCCGCACCTGTGCCAGCTGCAAAGGCGTCGTTTGCACTTGCTTTGGCACCTGTACCAATGGCTGATGCATTCTCTGCCGATGCTTTTGCTTTTGTACCTAACGCAGATGCACTTTTGCCAGAAGCTAAAGCACTATACCCAATAGCAGCCGCTTTTTCCGCCGAAGCTTGGGTTTTTTCTTTATTATCATCCAAAGCGTTTCCGTCACCACCACCAATAGCGATGGAGTTAGCTGCTGTTGCGGCAGCACTACGCCCCAAAGCTGTGGCATTGCCTCCAGTAGCCATCGTTCGTAAGCCTACAGAAACATCGCCCCATTTTTGATAGTTCGAAATTGTAGTTTCATCATCATTCCAAATAAATGTTTTAGGAGTCCCATCTGCATTGAATGTATTAGCTCCTGCTAAGGATTGGATACCTATAGCAACGCCACCTTGGCTATACCCACGAGCACTTACACCGTAGGCTGCAGCTCCCATTTTTTTTGACCGCGCACTTTCACCAACCGCTGTAGCATGTTCTGTGGCTACAGATTTATAGCCCATGCCGATACCATAATCGCCATTAACAGTTGCATATCGACCTACAGCAACCGCATAAGAATTTCTAATATCAGTATCTAAGCCGACTGCCAATGAAGAGTTCCCTATAGCGACCGCCCTTTGTCCAATAGCTATACTAGGATCTGTTGTACCGTCACGTTGTGTTCCTACGGCATAACTTTTTTTACCTAACGCTATAGAACCATCTGACCCTGCATAAGATCCAGATCCTATTGCAACCCCGCCAGGTTTAGCAGTCCCTTCATCCACGGTAGCCTGTACAGATATACTCATATCCGCCCCCACAGCCATAGCCGCCAAGATACTTGCTACTACGATTTTCTTCTTCCCAGAGTGGTTTTTCGCCATTTCAGACACGACGATATAACATTGCTTTGACTTGCTCCAAATAACTTTAAATATCTTATTCATACCGATACTTACTCCTAATCGTGAACACACTAATGATAATTAACAACTTTCACTTTCTATCTTGGTGCTTTCTGCTACGTTAACAACCTCCCTAAGCAGAGCCTATATATAATTATTTTCCTCTTTGCATTTATACTGAATGCTTACGTATCTCATTAAGAGTCTAGTCAACTTGATAGCTCAATGAAATAGGTAAACATTCCTTACAAATACAATACATAGAATGACAGCAATCTATAGTATATGAAAATTTCATGAAGAAATCATGAATTATTCATATTATAAAAGTAGTTTATTCTTGATAAACAATGCACTAATTATATACTATGTGAGTGGATTTTTCAATCCGCAAATTTCCCGATATATACAGCATCTGTGGCTATCTAATTACCCACTCTTGCATAACAAAATCAATGAAACAAAAAACATTGTCCTCATAAAACGCAGGAATTACACGTTTCTAAAATATTTACCTCCAATAAAGTTATATAATTTTATTATAACAAGATAGCCTAAACCTATCAATACATATTTAGATATACTATTGAATTTTAATCTATAGTAGTCAAACATTTGTGACACAACCTTCTAAAGATTTATTTAAGAAGTACTCTGCTACATATTCATTGGGGGATTTATAATCCCAACACTTTCTGTGCTATGTTATTATATCTACTTGCATATCGTTGATGTGCCTTTAAGAAAGCGTTAAGACTCCTAAACCTTCTTGTATAGGATCTTTCTCCATCAACCTTATGGCTCCGCTCTACCTTTCCATTTTGCCATGGAGAAAATTATTCATCTATAGCCGTAATTTGGTAGTATTTAATGCCATCGGTGTTAAATAGCAAGCATTCATTAGGTACATATTTAATATCAATTTGAACTTTTTCACCTGGATATGTAACCACATCAGGCTTCCAATTGCTTTTATAATATTGTTTAGATGCCTTTTTCTTAGGTATATGCTTGCGTATTTGACAGCACATCGATCCATAGGAACGAGTATATCCTCGTTTCTTAGCTTCTGTATATACTTGTGCCAACCCTTCATGTTTAAACTTCGAATATACACGCTTAATTAGGGATAATTCTTCCGCTGTATATTGATTTGGATGTGAGTGAGGTCTACGGCTCTTTAACCGCAAACATTCAATCGTTCCATCATAGCGTTTTACCCAGCGTTGTACTTGTTGTCTACTTGTATGATACCGTCTAGCTGCTTCAACATTATTTTCATGTTTAATAGCATATTCACAAATTAGTTTACGAAAGCGTAATTCTTCAGTTATAATAGATGACATAAGAAGGTCTCTCCTTTGAAATAATGATTCGGTTTAGCAACTTTCATTATAACAGAGAGCCTTCTTATTTTTTTATTTTTTGTCACAAATGCATTATATCCTTACACAAAATATATGTGGATGTAAGCAGAGCAAAAAAAGTCCGTTAAAATATTTACAGATGATCGAGAAGCCCTTGCAAAGCAAGCTAAACGATATCATAAAAAGATTACCGCTGAAACCTTCTCTCATCATTCTACTAGCAATAAGAAAAGGAATAAGAATCATGTCAAAGAAAACAAAACTAAGACGCTCTAACGGTGAAGGCACCTTTTATCAAAGTAATGGAAAATGGTATGGTCATTTTAGTATTCCCAAAAACAATAACCTAATCCGTCGTTCTTTTTTCTGGAGATACTAAACTAGATGTATATAAAAAAGGGCATATTATCTCATCTAGCACAATACGCTGCACTAGACGGTACTTATCTGAACTATTTGAATATGCTGTAAATATAGGATTAGTATTAAAAAATCCAGTCAAGCTGACGAAGCCTCCTAGATTAATAACTACAGAGATTCATACATTATCCATCGAGGAAATCCATCGATTATCCTCTGCCATGAAAACTCAACTTATGGATTATATAGATTCGCCATATAGGATTAATTACTACGCTTCTTATATAGCAGTAAAAATAGCTTTAGGCACTGGTATGCGACTAGGAGAAGTATTTGGTTGATGTTGGGATTGTGTTGACTTAGACCGCTCTATTATTTCTGTTCGCCGTAGTATTCAAGCTGGTGCAAAAGAGCAACTATTCCAAGAAACAAAAACTAAAACATCACGCCGTAGTATACCAATTAGTAAAGAATTACAAGAGGATCTTAGGGCATATAAAGACTTTTAAGATACGTACATTCAAGAAATCGGTGATAAATGGACAGACACTTCTAGAATTGTAATATCTGGTATCTTTGGTAAAGTATTATCTACCAGTAACTTTAAATCTAGCTATTTTATTCCTGTATTAAAATAGCTACATTTAGATCATATCACCTTTCACGACCTTCGCCATACACATGCCACTATTCTACTCTCTCAAAAAATAAACCCTAAAATAGTACAAGAACGGTTAGGACGCTCCTCGATTATACTAACATTAGATACTTATTCACATTTAGTACCTGATATACAAAAAGAAGCAGTTAAGGCATTAGATAATTTAGGAATTTAAAAAAGAAGTTAGCTATATAAGTATAGCTAACTTCTGCAGTTAATTTTTATCAATCCATGCTTCCATACTTTTATCACTAGTATTTCCTTCATAGTTAATAGAACTTTGTTCCCAATCACAATATGAACTCAATAGTGATTGATTATACTCATTTAAATAAGAATATATCACACTTGTAACAATAATACTCTTTCGGCCATCTCTCCCTGCCTTATTTGCTAAATGACAAGCATTATTTACGACATTTCCCATCCAGACAACATCATTAATTGAACTTCCCTTATAACCTGCTTGAATCATTAATGTCCTACCATCATCAATACCAATTCCAACAGAAATTGTTTGATAGTTTTTTTTAGTCAATTTCATGTTTAACAGTTTCACCAAACTATTTAACATAAGTGCAATAGAAAATACAGAGTCAACATCTGATTTCTTAGGTGTTTCAAAAATTCCCCAAACACAATCACCATGAATACTAACTTCTTTACATTGATTAATTGAGGAGATTAATGCCACACACTCAGATATAAAACTTCGATATATTTTGGCAAGTGTTGGTCTTTGGCAATCCTCTATTAATTTCGATGAGTCCACAATATCTATAAATAGTGCTGTAACATTAACATAAAATCCATTATTATATGTCAATGTATCTCTAGAAGGCACTTCATTGCCTTTATCTTCATAATTAGCATTATTAGAGTCTAAAATTTCTTGAATTCGCTCCGCACTTTTTTCAATGTTATAAACTATATGATTCTTCACTTCCATATAACGCTCCCCCTTAAATTGAAAAATAGCCAAATCCTAAAAGGATTAATATCAATATAACTCCTAATCCCATGTATCTCATACCATCAGTATAATACATGAATTTTTGATTACATATATCTGCACATATATAAATTTGCATACTAAGATCATCTCTTAATTCTTCTTCTCCCAAAAATTTTATAGTAGATCTATATGAATCTATTTCACAACTTACTATATCACCAAAATATAAATTTGATTTATAATCCAAAGAACTCTGATATTTTTCATTCTTCAATCGAGCATATAAAACTTTCAAAAAATAATATATTCCCATAGCAAAAATCAACCATGAGATAAAAGTAAAAAGCAAATAGAATCTTGCAAAACATAGATTTTCACTATAAAAAAATATTGTCCAAATCTGAATTATTTTAGCAATTGAATCACTTGCAAAAAGAACGGTAAATATAACACCTATCAAAGCAAGAATTGTAGTTGTTTTGGTATCACAATTTTTTATCCACTCCTGATTTTGTTCTAAAACCCAACAAAGCCTTTCTATTGAAATTTCATTTGATTTATTCATTTATTTATTATTCTCCGAAGGTAATAACTCTATCTATTAAGTATACCAAATTACTAAAAAACTACAGAAAAAATATAAAAAAGTGGATAGCTCAATCTGAACTATCCGCCTATTTACTTGGTGATCCAGGAGGGATTCGAACCCCCGACCCACGGCTTAGAAGGCCGTTGCTCTATCCAACTGAGCTACTGAACCATATGTAGTTATGTCATGTTATTTTACTGTAAATAATAAAATAACCCATCACATAGACATTGTCTCTGTATGGGAACGTATTAAATACAAGCACATGTATAAGTGGAGCGGGTGAAGGGAATCGAACCCTCGCAACCAGCTTGGAAGGCTGGGGCTCTACCATTGAGCTACACCCGCACATAAGAAAATGGTCGGAGCAGCAGGATTCGAACCTGCGACCCCCTGGTCCCAAGCCAGGTGCGCTACCAAACTGCGCTATGCCCCGATATCTTCCATCCATAGTAACGAATCATCTTTACTGTCCTTGGGAAACACTGTTTCGCTACCGCTTGTTACTTATCGTAACAACAAATATATAATATCATATCCCATACATCTATGCAAGTATTTTTTTATAATTTATTTATTTTTTTCTAATCTCACATTGCAAGTCCAAATTGAACACGTTTAGCCCTACTAACAAGGCACTTTATTCTTTTATACGAACAACACTTTACAACTGCGTACGCAACAAAAGGAGCTGTTACAGTTCTACAGCCCCTTTCATCATGTATTTATTCTTCTTCACTTTCATCAAAGAAAATTTGTATACTTTGTTTTCCATCTGCATGGACTGGTTCGTCGATATGAACCGTCAGTTGTTCTTCTTCTGTTCTACCAACGGAATCACCATCTTCTACCGTTTTATCTGAGGTTAACACATAGTCCGCAACCGTTAAAATGTAGTTCCAAGCTTTCTCTGGATGCCACGGACAATGGAGGAATTCCACATTTAATTGTTTAAACAATTCCATACCACTCGTAGATAAGGAAATCGTATCATCATCTTCAAATTCCATATCTACCCATATTAGATTCGCCATAGGCAACATATCGTCTCGTAACTGTTCCGTTTCCTCGTGATACTTTTTCGCTTCGTACAGAACGCCATTTGTATATATAGCACTAGCTCCCGTTTGTTCTGTTGCTACTGAAAGTAATTTCGCTAATAGGATTCCTTCTTCTAACGGCTTGCCAGGACCTTCTACAATGCTAATCGCCACATGACTTGTGTGATGGAGTACAGTATCCAATGCATCTTCCCAAAGGTAATTTCGAGTAGCCCCCTGCATAACAGCTTCCATCGGCATGGCAAAGGAGAAGGGTGCCACCACTACTTTATAGTCATCAATCACTAAAAAGTGTGCTTCTTCCATATCCTCTTCTTCCACGGAATCTACATCTTTTGTGGCAATGGCTGCTCGGACCTTCATCCCCTCCGGGCTTGTTATGGACTCAATATCCCATTTACTAAGCAAATCCTTCTTAAAACGTTTCACATCGAACTCTGCATTGTCCAACAGCACCATGCCCATAAAGCCACGTTTACCAACCATAGGACCGATGCCACCCGTGCTTTCCAGTATTCTTTCAGCCAAATTACGCATAGCATCAAATAATAGTTGATTCTCTGCACTTTGTACATCCGCCATATCTATATCTAGGCTCATCGTTTTCTGTATGATACTTTCAATTAAATAGTCACCTACACCATTGGATTGATCTCGCATGAGTACCAGCAAGGCTTCACTGAAAGAAGATCCTAACAGCGTCAATGTATTCGTATCTCCGTCAAAATAAATGACTTGACCTACAGTACCAGATTTCGTTGGATTATAGTCGATGTACAAACGGGACGCCTGTTCCCCTTCCCCAGTAGCAGCAAAAAGGCATAGATCCCTCTGTTTAGAAGCAGCTCGTACTTGTGATGGTTTTACATCGGGTCCCAATATATCCATATTCATCACATCTCGGCCGTGGAGATCAAATTCCAACATTTGGCGCGCCGATAATAAATAGAATTGTTTGTCATCATACATAAACATAGGGAATGTAGCTTTTAACGACGTATATTCCTTTTGGTACGTCCCGTTCACTACATTAAGTAAGAAACTCAGCCCCTCTGGAGTATGCGGATACCGCCGCAATAAATTCATCCATTCTTGAGGCGATACCCCTTTCCACTCACTTTGAATCACATTCCATACATCAGGCACTAACCCTCGATACACACGGGATATATCTGTCATATACCGTTCGTGAATCGTAAGACCAGAGTCCACCACATTGATAGTAGCCCCTTGTCCCAGTGCACTTCTACGAAGGTACTTTTCGATAGTACTAATAGCGAGGTCCTTATCTGCGACGTAATAAGTAAAGGTAGCCACTCCATCCGGGATGCTTAGCGTTGAGCCGCTGACAACGTTATTTTCTTCTAATACTCTTGAGATTTTTGTATCCAATCGTTTAAACTGTTTAGCATCTCCTAACGCTGCATCCAACACAACATGGATATGGTGTAAATTCCCTAATTCTGCAATGACTGTTCCTTCTTGGTATAGCTTAGCACCATATGGTATACCGAGTTCCTCCAAGGAGATGAGTATTTCCTCTACTAGCTCATCCCCTTCATCCATGGAAAACCGAAGTACGCAATGGTCGATTTCACCATTTTCTTTATACGCAGATTCCCCTTCATGGATGGTACCCACATCCGTAAGTTTATGTTCCAGTAATACTTCCAAAGAACCACGACAAGAATCATCAAATTGAGCCGGAATATATAGTTCATAAGATATTTGTTTTTTCTTTTCTTCTGTTGCCATATCTCTTAGTTCTCCACTCTACTCACCAATACGCAATGCTAGTACAACTTACATGATATCTCTCTTTCAGATTGTCCTCAATCCAAGAGAGTCACAGAAACGGGTAGGGATTGTAAAATTTGTTTTGCTAACTCACGGGTAGATTCTGTTGTACGAACCATGCACAATCCTTCTGTATTGACCGTTGTCATCACCCCTACATATTCATAGCCTTCTAAAATGCGATTCACATAATTCGTATGCTGTCGTTCAATCTGAAAGTACACATACTGCGGATCATAGAGAATGTCCTGTTCTTGCATCTTAGTCCTCCCCTTATGTAGTAAGAAATTATTTTTGCTTTGTTTCCCGACGCATCATGGAGTATTCTTCCAAAGGTGTGTCTATGTATAGACGTAATTTCATTTGCGCATGTTTCGCCACATCGATATCGTTTCCATCTTCATCGGTAATACGAGTAATCACATGTTTTACCAAAGGTCCATTTGGTTGACAGAACTCCACTTCTTCTCCAACCTTGAAATTATTACGTTGTTCCATATACGCATAACCTTCTTCCGCATTGTATCCTTCTACGAGGCCAATAAAGTCATGAGTTTGCGTATTGGAAGATTTACCATAGTTTTGTGCTTCTTCACCTGGTTTTTCCATGGCAAAGGCCTCTGTGTATGGACGGTGAGAGATTTTTTCTAATTCTGCATACCATTCATCACGTACATACCAATCGTCACCTTCTTCTAAGAATGTATCAATCGCTTCACGATACACTTTAGATACAGTTGCTGCATAGTGTACAGATTTCATACGGCCTTCGATTTTCAAGCTATCTACACCGGCTTTGTACAACTCAGGGATATATTTCAACAAGCACAAATCTTTAGAATTAAAGATGTATGTACCATGTTCGTCTTCTTCGATTGGGTAGTATTCGCCAGGACGGTTTTCTTCCACCAAATTATATTTCCAGCGACATGCTTGTGTACAAGCCCCACGGTTTGCATCGCGGTTGGTCATGTAATTACTCAACAAACAACGACCGGAATAAGAAATACACATGGCACCATGGACGAAAGCTTCGATTTCCACATCTGCTTTTTCACGCATCGTCTTGATATCTTCAATGCTGACTTCACGAGCTACCACAACACGAGCTGCCCCTTGTTCTTTCCAGAACTGGGTTGTTAGATAGTTCGTCGTATTCGCTTGGGTACTTACATGCAATTCTAAGCCTGGAGCCACGCGTTTTGCCAACAAGAAAATACCTAAGTCTGCTACGATGATGGCATCCACTTTGATGCTTTCTAAAAATTGTAAGTACTCTTCTAACCCTGTTAAGTCCTCATTATGAGGAATAATGTTACAAGTCACATAGATTTTTTTGCCATGGCTATGTACAAATTCTACGGCCTCTTTCAACTGATCATTGTCAAAGTTAGAGCTAGCGGCACGCAAGCCAAAAGCACGGCCTGCGCAATATACGGCATCTGCACCATAGCGGATGGCCATTTTTAATTTATCCATATTACCAGCTGGGGCTAGTAATTCCATATGTCGTTTCTTCATAATCTATCCTTTCCATACACTCACACTCATGCCATCTCCCATAGGGTAAATGGTGGTGTTGTAGTGTTCTTTTTGTTCTACATAAGTTAAGTACTCTTGCAGCCGCTTCACAATGGTTTTAAAGCGGCGTGGTGGTTCTTTATCTCCCCGTACATAGCCTCGGAATAACACATTATCTGCTAGTACTACTGCGCCTTCTGCGAGCTTCGGCTCGATGAGCTCCAATTGCTTTAAGTACTGCCCTTTCGGACCGTCTAGAAACACTAAGTCAAAAGGTCCTTCCACCGTATCTAGCAACTCTGTGGCATCGCCTTTCAGCAACGTAATTTTCTCTACATAATCTGATTGCGAAATATAATGGGTTGCCATCCCATGGCGCACGTCGTCTAGTTCTATGGTGATGAGCTGCCCTTCTTTATCCATATGTTTTGCCAATAACAATGACGAATAACCAATGGCAGTACCCACTTCCAAGACACGTTTCGGCTTATATAAGCCAATTAAGTCTTCAAAGAGCTCTACTTCGGATTCTCGTAAAATTGGCACATCATGCAAGAGTGCATAAATACGTTGTTCATTTAAAATCTCTTTAATTTTCATAAATTTGATCCACTATTTTCAAATGCTCATCATAGGTTTTTGTAAAATGAT
Organism: uncultured Veillonella sp.; assembly: GCA_963522415.1. Taxonomy (GTDB): domain Bacteria; phylum Bacillota; class Negativicutes; order Veillonellales; family Veillonellaceae; genus F0422. The sequence continues at coordinate 20,130 of CAUQZV010000017.1, forward strand.
GATGTCCCTCTTTGTCGGCTACAAAGAATAAATACTCTGTCGGTGGTGCATAGAGAACCGCCTCCATGGATTTGATGCCTGGGTTTGCAATTGGCCCCGGTGGTAATCCTTTATGAAGATATGTGTTGTATGGGCTTTCTAGTTTTGTATCTTCAATCGTAATCAGTGGTTTTGGATATCCTAGAATGTATTGGATACTAGCACAAGACTCCAAAGGCATCCCTGTTTTTAAACGCTGACGGAATACAGCCGCAATGATAGGACGATCTTCGTCGAACTTCGCTTCTTTTTCTACCAATGATGCCAATGTGATAAACTCAAATATAGTCATTCCTTGGGCTTCAATATCTTGTCGCATTTTCGGCGTCAATTGACGATTCATTTCATCCGCCATAATAGCCATGACATCTTCCGCTTTGCTCCCTACAGGAATCTCATAGGTGCTAGGGAATAGGAATCCTTCTACACGATACGTAACAGGTCTTGTACCCACCATATAATCATATGGGGCATAGGTTTTTCCTTTTTCCATGAATGCATACTGCGTATCGATGCCTTGTTCTTCGATGCGTTTTCCAATTTCACCAATAGTAAATCCTTCCGGAATGGTGAGCTTCACCGTTTGTAATCTCCCTTGTTGAAGCAAGCCAATGATTTCGCTCAAGCTAACATGATGAGGGATTTGGTAATACCCATGTTGTAATTTATCCATGGTCCCCGTCAAGCGCAAGGCTACACGGAACACTGTTGGGGACGTGATGAGGCCTCTTTCATAGAGCACATCGCCAATCTCCGCACCGGTTTGGTTCTCACTAATGACAACCGTTTCTACATCCTCCTTAGAACCACCTGTCCAAGGAATATAATACATACCTGCTAGCACACCAAGTACAGTGACCAACAGAATCGCTACACATCCGTAGATGTATTTTACATATTGTTTCACAGCAATCTCCTTTTCAATGAATACTATATTATACCATTTTAGGAGTGTATATAGCAATTTTTCTATATAACATAGATCAATCTAGGTCTTATACTCACCTATGCTATACATGAGGCCTGTGAAAGTACTCTCTGCTCCAAGTTACAGAGAGCCCCTAAGGTCACCATACCGTTCATACATAAAAAGGGCTGTTACAATTCTACAGCCCCTTTCATTATTTATTCTTCTTCAATTTCATCAAAGAGAATTTGTATACTTTGTAATCCATCTGCATGGACTGGTTCGTCGATATGAACTATCAGTTGTTCTTCCTCTGTTCTCCCTACAGAATCACCGTCTGTTAACTCTTTGCCAGATGTCAGTACATAATTCGCCACGCTAAGGATATAATTCCAAGCACGCTCTGGATCCCATGGACAATGCAAGAATTCCACATTTAATTGGTCGAACTCTTCCATGCCACTGGTATACAAAGATACGGTTCCATCTTCTTCAAAATCGATATCAACCCAAATTAGATTCGTCATAGGTAGCATATCATCTCGTAACTGTTCCGTTTCCTCTTGGTACTTCTTCGCTTCATAGAGAACGCCATTCGTATAGATAGCTGTAGCTCCCGTTTGCTCCGTCGCCACTGAAAGTAATTTCGCCAATAAGATTCCTTCTTCTAATGGCTTCCCATGTCCTTCTACAATGCTAATCGCCACATGGCTTGTGTGTTGGCTTACAGCATCCAATGCATCGTCCCAAAGATAATTACGAATAGCCCCTTGCGTAACAGTTTCCATCGGCATGGTAAAGGAAAATGGTGCTACCATTACTTTATAGTCATCAATGACTAAGAAGTATGCCTCCTCCATCTCCTCTTCTTCGACGGTATCCACATCTTTTGTGGTAACGGCTGCACGGACTTTCATCCCCTCTGGACTCGTTACAGAAACAATATCCCATTGAGCAAGCAAATCCTTTTTGAATTGCTCCATATCAAAAGTAGCATTTTCTAACAATACCATGCCCATACATCCACTTCTATGATTTATAGGACTCACGCCATCTTCTATGGTACTTTCAGCTAGGATAGCCATAGTACTCATCAAGAGTTGATTATCCTCGCTATCGAGGTCCAATGTTTCTATATTCAAATTCATGATGTGTTCCATAACGCTTTCTAGAATGGAATCCGCTAAATTGTCAGACATTTCATCCATAATTTCTAACAAGGCGTGACTGAAAGACGCCCCCAACACCTCTAGCCTATGCGTATCTCCATCGTAATAGAGCACTTGCCCTACATGACCAAATTTTGTCGGGTTATAGTCAAGGTACAGCCGCGATGCCTCTTCCCCTTCCCCAGTAGTTGCAAAGAGGCACAGATTTCTCTGTTTAGAAGAACTCCGTATTTGTGATGATTTTGTATCAGGCCCCAATATATCCATGTTCATCACATCTCGTCCGTGAAGATCAAATTCTAACATTTGACGTGCGGACAGCAAGTAGAATCGTTTGTCTTCATAGAGGAACATAGGGAATGTAACCTTCATAGATGTGTATTCCTGTTGGTACGTACCATTCACAATATTGAGCAAGAAGATTAGACCTTCTGGTGTGTCTGGATAACGTTGTAACAAGCGCATCCACTCTTGCGAAGAGATACCTTTCCACTCTTTTTTAATGGCAGACCACAAATCAGGCACTACCCCACGATAGATGCTATATATATCTGTCATAAAGCGTTCATGAATTGTAAGGCCCGAATCTACCACATCGATCGTAGCTCCTGTTCCTAGCACACTTCTATGAAGATACTTCTCAATAGTGCTCACTGCCAAGTCCTTATCTGCTACATAATACGCAAAGGTAGCCACTCCCTCTGGGATACGTAGTGTGGTGCCACTGACAACGTTATTCTCTTTCAAAGCCTTAGAAATTTTTGTATCCAATCGTTTGAACTGTTTCGCATCTCCTAATGATGCATCTAACACAACATGGATATGATGTAAATTGCCTAATTCTGCAATAACATTTCCATTTTGATATAACTTAGCACCACAAGGTACACCTGCTTCTCTCAAGCAGAGAAGTATTTCCTCTACAAATTCATCCCCTTCATCCATAGAAAACCGAAGTACACAATGGTCAATTTCACCATTTTCTTTATACATCGATTCCCCTTCATGCACAGTCCCTATATCTTCTAACATATCCTCCATTAGTGCTTCTAATGAACGTCGAATCTCCTCGTCAAATTGGGCGGGAATATATAGTTCATACTGAATTTGTTTGTTCTTTTCTTCTGTTGCCATATCTCTTACTTCTCCACTGTACTCATTGTTTCTAAACATGATGACCACCATACAGAAAAAGAGCTGCAACGGAACTGCCTATCGGCAATCTGTTACAGCCCTTACTAGCGATTAGTCCATTTCTTCGTATAATTTAATGACTGCATCGAATTCTTCATCAGTTGGAGCCACGTAAACTTGTTCTCCCTCTTCTTCATCAATGCGCGCAATAATCACTTCTGGTTCGTCATGTTCAGTGTCTTCTTCTGGAGGAAGAGATACTAAAATAGCAAATGCTTTTCCATCATGTTGAATGAGCATTTCTTCTTCATAGTACATTTCTTCTCCATTTTCGTCTTCAATGACAATTACAGATACTTCACCTTCATAACCTTGTTCGATCATGGTAACCTCCTTATGAACGACTATCTAAATAGCCTTGTAAAATGACAACTGCTGCCATCTTATCAATGACTTCTTTCCGTTTTTTACGACTTACATCAGCAGCAATTAAAGATTTTTCCGCCATCACAGTGGATAAACGTTCGTCCCAAAATACGACTGGTGTGGAGATGACTTCTTGCATCTTCTCCACAAAGGCTTCTGTTTTTTCTGCCCGTTCCCCTTTGGTACCATTCATATTTTTCGGCATACCTACCACAATAGTATCTACCTCATATTCACGGATTAATTCTGCAATACGCTGAAAGTCTTTTTCGTGAGATGTGCGGCGAATGGTTTCGATGCCTTGCGCTGTAATATACAGCGCATCACTGCATGCTACGCCTATGGTCCGACTTCCCACATCTAGTGCCATAATTCGCATTATAATTGTTTCGCTTTCACATATTCTTTTACAAGTTCTTCAATGAGTTCATCTCGTTCGATACTACGAATATCTTTCCGAGCATTGTTATAACTTGTAATATACGTTGGATCTCCCGAAATGAGGTACCCCGTAATTTGGCTAATCGGATTATATCCCTTTTCTACCAACGCTTGAAACACATGTTGAAATACTTCTTCTGGTGTTAACGGTGTTGTTTGAACCGGCTTAATCACCATTGTTTTATCTGAAAGATTCATATAATCCCTCCTTATCATGAGCTTTCTACTGAAAGTCTCATCTATCGTAAGCTTATCCAACCATGGACTGGATCGTTTCTTTACCTGCTGCTAAGGCTTGGTCCATAGCCGCCGGATCTTTACCACCAGCTTGTGCCATATCTGGACGGCCACCGCCATTACCACCAGCCGCTTGCGCTGCTGCTTTTACGATGTTACCACAATGGATACCTTTGCCTACTACATCTTTCGTAGCCATGCAGACAAAGTTTACTTTATCGTCACCAGCTGCACCTAATAATACTACGCCAGAGCCAATTTTATCACGAACCATATCCGCCATGTCACGCAATTCACCCATATCAGATACTGGTACGGAGGCTACTACTGCTGTTACATCGCCTACTGTAAATTGACCAGCTAAGACACCATCAAGGTTACCGCTATTCAATTCTTTTTTCACTTGATCTAACTCACGTTCTACAGCTTTTGCATGGTCTAATACTTGTTGTACTTTACCTACTACTTCTTGTGGTTTTCCTTTCACAAGAGAAGCTACTGCTTTTAACGTTTGTTCTTCTTGTTGTGCTAACACAAGTGCTGCTTTACCTGTCACCGCTTCGATACGGCGTACGCCAGAACCAATACCACCTTCGGAAGTGATACGGAACTGACCGATAAAGCCTGTGTTTTCTACGTGAGAACCGCCACACAATTCGATGGAGAATTCTGGCACAGATACGACACGTACTTCGGAACCATATTTTTCACCGAACAACGCCATCGCACCTTTTGCTTTCGCTACATCAATGGACATAGTTTCTACTTCCAATGTGGAGGCACGAAGAATTTGTTCGTTTACCATGTTTGTAATGGTTTGTAATTCTTCTGCTGTTACAGGAGAGAAATGTGTAAAGTCAAAGCGCAAATAGTCAGGTGTTACTAAGGAACCTGCTTGGTTCACATGCGTACCCAATACGGAACGCAATGCAGCATGCAATAAGTGCGTTGCTGTATGGTTACGTGCCATATGTTGACGGCGTTCTACATCGACTTCGAATGTCACTTCGTCATTCACAGAAATGCCACCTTCTACCACAGTACCTACATGGTACGTAGTGCCTTCTGGTAATTTTTTCGCTGTATGTACTTCTACTTTACCCAATGGGCCTACGATGAAACCAGTATCACCTAATTGTCCGCCCCCTTCTGCATGGAATGGAGTCGTTTTTACGATGATGGTTACATCCTGTCCATCTTCAGCACGGTCGATAGCTTTCGCCCCTTCACCGATTAATAATACTGTGGATGCTGTTGCAGTTTCATCGTCAGAAATATGTTCATTGGATAAATGCGTAATATCTGGAGTTGCTACTTTTGCATCTACGTCTTCACGAGCTTCACGAGCACGAGTACGTTGTTCATTCATAGCAGCTTCAAAACCAGCTTGGTCGATAGTGAAACCTGCTTCGTGAGCAATTTCTTCTGTCAGTTCCCAAGGGAAGCCGTAGGTATCATATAACTTGAATACATCTTGACCTGGTACAGTAGTCGTACCATCAGCTTTTAATGTATCCAACAATTGGCTCAACATATCAAGACCAGACGCCAACGTTTGGTTAAAGCGTTCTTCTTCATTCGCCACAACTCGTTTTACGAAGTCTTGTTTTTCCACAATGTTCGTAATAGCACCGCCCAAGATATCTACTACGATATCTACTAATGGCACCAAGAATGGTCCTTGAATGCCTAATAGGCGACCATGACGAACAGCACGGCGTAAAATACGCCGAAGTACATATCCACGGCCTTCATTAGATGGTAATACACCATCTGCAATCAATGCTACGATGGCACGAATATGGTCGGCAATAACTTTCAAAGAAACATCTGTATTCGCATCTGTATGATACGTAACACCTGCTTTTTTTGCTGTGGCTTCGATGATTGGGAAAATCAAATCTGTTTCAAAGTTACTTTCTTTATTTTGTAATACAGATGCTAACCGTTCTAAACCAGCGCCAGTATCGATATTTTTCTTAGCCAATGGTTCGTATGTACCTTCTGCAGTACGGTTAAATTGTGTAAATACAAGGTTCCAAATTTCAAGGAAACGATCGCAATCACAACCTGGTGCACAGTTTGGATCATCACAACCACGTTCTGGTCCTAAGTCAAAGAAAATTTCGCTGTCTGGACCGCATGGGCCTTCGCCGATTTCCCAAAAATTATCTTCCAAACGGCTGATGTGGTCTTCTTGTAAACCAATTTCATTATGCCAAGTGTCATATGCTTCTTGGTCATCTGGATATACAGTAACATATAATTTTTCTTTATCTAATTTGATGACTTCTGTTAAGAATTCCCATGCCCAATGGATGGCTTCTTTTTTGAAATAGTCACCAAAAGAGAAGTTACCCAACATTTCAAAGAATGTATGGTGACGTGCTGTACGTCCTACGTTTTCAATATCCCCTGTACGAATTGACTTTTGACTTGTCGTAATTCGTGTACAAGGTGGTACTAATTTACCTGTAAAAAATGGTTTCAAAGGAGCCATACCAGCACCGATTAATAACAAAGATGGGTCGTTATCTGGAACAAGAGAATAACTCTCTTGCTTTAAATGTCCTTTACTTTCAAAAAAATTCAAATACGCTTGGCGTAATTCATTTCCTGTCATGGTTTCCCTCCTAAAATTGTCTATTGCCTTTATTATACCACAGATTTTGATGAAAGTATGCATTTAGGTAGGGCATTGACTTATATATGATTACCCCACTTTCAACACTGATGTTATATTTTTTCATCTACACTTCACCAAATTCACAAAAAATGTAATCACATAAAGTCCAATGGCTGTGAGTACGATCGTCCCCCCTGGTGCAAAGTCTAACCAAAAGGCGCTGCATAGCCCTCCAACAACGGATAACACTGAATAGACGGTAGCGATACCCCAAGTTTCTTTAAAGCCTCGTTTCCATAAATGAGCAGAGGCAACAGGAACTATCATAAGCGCACTAATTAATAGAATCCCTACTACGGTCATCCCCATCACAACGACCAAGGCTGTTAAGATGGCAAAGATCATGTTCACTCGATTCACATTGATGCCTACGGTACGAGCAATCTCTTCATCAAAAGAGGTAAGCATTAAAGAGTGATAGACAAATTTCATAATGATTCCAACAACTATCGCCACAGCACCAATGCCATAAATATCTGTCATGGTAACCGTCAAAATACTGCCGAATAAAAAATTCAGCAATCCTGTGCTAGGCATTTTCACCATCGTAGAAAAAACGATGGCTAAGGATAATCCGCCATAAAAGAATAATGCCATAATCATATCTGCATATTGTCTTTGATAACGACGCACGAGTTCTATGCCCATTGCAGACAGTACGGTCAATACAACAGCACCTAATGGAGGGTATACTTTCAATAAAGATGCCCCTGTCACACCGGCAAAGGCGATATGACCTAAGCCATCGCCGAGCATGGATTGCCGTTTGATAACGATGAACATACCGATTAAGGGGCACATGAGCGCCACGATGAGGCCTGCTAAAAAGGCACGTTGCATAAATGTATAAGATAAAATATCCATCTTAACCTCCTATATGCCATGCCAACCGAGAGCCTTGACGACTTTCCATAAAGCCTTCACAAGGTCCATAGTAACAAGCATGTCCATCCACACATAAAATCGTATCTGCCACTTCCATAGCTTCCGTCACATCATGAGTAACCATGATAACAGTAATATTTTCTTGTTTCAAGGAGCGCAACACTTCATAAATTTTCTTACTTGTTTCGTAATCGATGCCACTTGTGGGCTCATCCAGTAGAATATAGTTCGGTTTCCGTGCTAACGCTTGGGCTAACATAACACGTTGCTGTTGACCACCACTAAGCTCACCGATGCGGCGTTTCAAGAAATCTTGCATGCCTACTAATTCCAAGGCTTCCAAAATACGACCTTTGCGATTTTCTTTCGGCACATGAAATAAAGCAAGTCCCACTACTTCTTCTACTGTCGCTGGAAATTGGGCTGCATTTTTATTATAAATCTGTGGCACCAAATGAATAAGTCCTTTCATTTGCGCCTCTTTCGGACTTATACCGTCTAAACAAAGATGTCCCGCAGTTGGTTCTAATAGCCCTGCTACCATACGTAACCACGTGGTTTTCCCCGATCCATTAGGTCCCACTACCAGCACAAACTCACCTTTTGGAATAGTAATCGTCATATTATGGATAACTGACTGTGTTCCATAAGAAAATTGTACATTTTGTATGTGAATGCCTGCGTGCGTCATAGTTAACTCCTTTACGTTTCAACCTATCACATATATGACACAAGCTGTAATGAAAGTATCATTACAGCTTGTGTGTTATAGTACGCGTTTTGCCCCTACATAACGTGGTCCCCAATAGCTATCATCAATATCTGCTACGGCAACACCACTGCTAGATGTGGCACTGATGAATTGTCCATCTCCGATGTAAATACCAGAATGGGAAATCCCCGGCTCATAGGTTTCAAAGAATACTAAATCACCTGGTTGTAGATTACTTTTCTCTACTTTTTTACCCACTGTATACTGTTCGTCAGCTTGGCGTGGTAAATCATAACCGATTTTTTGGAATACATAACGAATATATCCTGAACAATCAAATCCCGCTGGTGTAGTACCGCCAAATTTGTAGGGCACACCAGTGAATGTATTAGCATATGTCAAAATTTCTTTTACATTACCCGATACAGATTGACCTCCAATATCTAATCCTTTGTAGGTTTTACCTTTCTTTTTGAAAGTAAGCCCTTGTGTGTCCACGGCTTTGCCTTTTTTTTGCTTCAAGGTAGAGGTAATAGCTGTAGATTCTGTATGTCTACTTGGATCAATATGAGACAATAAGACTGCATCTTTTTCAGAAATTTCTTTCTTCTTAGATACTATATTAGTCTTCGCTGGCAATGGTTTACCCATTAATTTTTTATAGGTCACTGCCCCTAATATACCATCCACTGTTAATCCATGATCTTTTTGAAATAATCTAACCGCCCACTTTGTGTTTGCATCATATTCGCTAGTTTCTCTAGCTTTATAGCCAGCAGCGATGAGTTTCTTTTGAATACCAAGAATTTCATTGCCTGCATCACCATATTGATAAGCTCCTTGTACACTAGTACCTAAAAAGCCTACTAATAGAGCAACTGCAAGGTATTGTTTCTTTTTACTCGTCATAGGACTCCTCTCTTATATACGATTATTTGTCTTCTATCTGACAGTTTATGGTATCTTTCACCCAATATAACGGTCGTTGTTTGACTTCTTCAAAAATTCGTCCCACATATTCTCCAATGATACCAATGCCTACCAGTTGCACGCCACCTAAAAAGAAAATAGCCACCCCTAAAGTAGACCAACCACTGATTACATTATCAGAGAAAAAGTGAACAAATAATATATGTCCGATCATAATTAAACTGAGCAGTCCGCATAGCAAGCCGATATATAAGGCTAAGCGCAAAGGCACTCGAGAAAACGCTGTAATCCCATCTAAGGCAAAGCGCATCATTTTCTTTACGCTAAATTTGGAAGTCCCTGCAAAACGTGGGGGTGCTACAAAGTGAAATTCATGTTGCACGAATCCTAAGTCTCCCACGATGCCTCGTAAAAATCTACCATGTTCCCGGAAAGATTTCAAAGTTTCCAAAGATTTACGATTCATCAATCGGAAATCAGAACCGCCTTCCACGATAGGAACATTGGCTAATTTATTAAGCACTTTGTAATAGTATTTCGATGTGAAAGCTTTTGCCCAACTAGCATCTTCTGTGGAATCACGAATGGTACGGACTACATCTGCACCTGCTTCCCAATGTTTAACTAGTTCTGGAATCAACTCTGGTGGATGTTGCATATCTCCATCCATCGTAACGACCGCATCACCTTGTGCGTAATCTAATCCACAGGTCAATGCTAATTGATGACCGAAGTTTCGTGCCAACAACAAGACTTTTACTTTTGGATCTTGATTACCAATATATCGTAGCATGCCTGCACTATCATCACTGGACCCATCATCGACGAAAATAATTTCATGGTCATAGTCAAGAGTTTGCAATACATCTTTGACTGTAGTATAAAATTTTTGAATATTATCTTCCTCATTAAATACGGGAACAACAATTGACAGTAACATAGCTCCTCCTTATGATCTTTACCTATCTATTTTACAGGATTGAGACTTGTTTTGCAAACTCCGCTGTATATGGCGTTCTTTCCCCGCTTTCGTGCCTAGAACGTAAGGAGCGAACGCCATACACTTCTCCACAAATTTACGTTCCACTGAGAGTGCTCCGCTGTATATGGCGTTCTTT